>NZ_JBJMLX010000320.1:0-14034 GCF_045805085.1 Niastella sp. | reverse complement strand
TGCTTCCTATTTTAATATTTACAATAATACCATTTCACTCGACGATCAGAACATGTATGGTGCGGAGTGCGACGGAATATATTTTCAGGATATAAGTAATGTGAATGTGTTTAACAATATCATTACCATCTCAAGGGCAACCAGCGACTGGAATTATGCTATTACATTAGTGAAAGCGATGCAGGGGCTTACCTGTAAACGGAATGTTTTTTATGTAGCTGGTTCAGATAATATAAATGCAGTTGGCGCGCTTGCCAACCAGGACCTGACGCTCTTATCTGATTGGCAAAAAGTAACGGGGCTGGATTATTCCTCGGTGTACATAGATCCTCAATATACCAATTTAGCCGCTTTCAACTTTGTGCCCAAAGCGCAGCCTATTGATAACATGGCGCTGTATGAAAATATAGATACCGATATAACCGGTGCAGCACGTAGCCCGCTGAATCCCGATCCGGGTTGTTATGAGTTTGTAACATCCGCCTGTCAAACCCCGGTTATTCCCGGAGGCACCACCGTATTACCTGATTCAATTTTATGTTACGGTCCACAGATCTCGTTGGGATTAACAGGTAATTCCTGGGGGGTAGGGCAAACCTATACCTGGCAAAGTGCTTCCTCTGCAACCGGAACGTATAGCAATATCAGCAGCGGCGTTGCGTATCCTTCATTGGATCTGTTGCCCGCCACTACGATGTATTACCGGGCCGCGGTGACCTGTTTGGGCAATACCATGTATTCGACCCCTGTACGGGTGATCGTTAATAGCATGTTGACTGGCGGTACTTATACCATCAACTCAGCGCAACCTACGGGCGGCATTAACTTTACTTCTTTCAGCGATGCCGTGCTGGCCATGGAATGTGGCATTACAGGATCGGTTGTCTTTAATGTGGCGCCGGGTTCCGGCCCTTATAACGAACAGGTGATCATTCCCGCTATCACAACTTCGCCTGCACAAACAATCACCTTTAGAGGCAATGGTGCAACGGTTTCCTATGCAGCTACTACCAGCACTGAAAACTCAGTAATAAAACTGAATGGGGTGGATTATGTTACCATCGACAGCTTACACATAAAAGTTATGGGCTCGTCATTTGGTTACGGAATACAATTGATAGGCGATGCAGACCACAATACCATAAAACGCTGCACTGTTTCAATGAGTACTACTGCTACCACCAGCGGTTATGCGGGTATAGTGCTTAACAACAGTCTGAATGACCCGATAAATTATTCCAATATTTCTTATTGCGATAGCAATACGATCACCAATAATACCATCACCGGCGGTTATTATGGTATAACCTGTACATCGCGCACTATTAGCGCTCCAGCCCTTCCATCAGGCAATATCCTGAGCGGGAATACAATTATCGATAGCTATGGCTATGGCGTTTATCTCGATGGCATTGCCAATACACTGGTAGATAGCAATAACATCAGTCAGCAGGCCCGCACCGGTTTTACCAGCTACAGCGGCATCTATCTTAAACAGACCAACGCCTTTGGGTTGTCGCCATATGGCAACCAGATCTCCAGGAACAGGATTCATGATCTTATGACCAAAGGTTCGGTGGTAAGTACTGAAGTACATGGTATTCATGTTGAAGCGGTGGTTGGTAAGGCAGGCGCCCCCAACTTCGTTTCCAATAACATGCTGTATAATTTTAGAGGAATTTCACCGCAATACGGCATCTTTTCCAGAAGTTCAAATTATGTAATGATCTATCACAACACCATTTCACTCGAAGATTCCCTGGGTACTACCAATGCCGGCATCATGACAGCAGGAGTGGGTTTACTGGGCACCCTGAGTACGGGCGCAGAGGTGAAGAACAACAGTGTGGTGATTAAAAGGGGCGGGCTGGGAACAAGAACTGGTCTCTATATACAAGGGAACGACAGCGCCCTAAAGGCCAATAACAATAATTATTTCATTACTGCTGCAACAGGAGTTAATTATACCGGTTCTATGGGCGGTAAGAACTATGCGCAACTGGCCGACTGGCTGGCAGTGAGAAAAGACTCGAACTCCATCAGTCTGTATCCATTGTACAAAGATTCATTGAAAGCCGATTTCACGCCTACGCTGATACCCTTCGACGATAAAGGCGCTTACGTAGGTATTACCAATGATATCAGTAATAACATTCGCAGCACCAGTAAACCCGATATAGGCGCCAATGAATTTACCATTTGTTACCCGCTCACCGAGCCGGTACTTACAATAGATTCCCTGGGTGGCTTTGTAATCAAATTCTCATGGGCAACCGTTGAAAATGCAAGGGGTTACCGGGTGTCGCGCGATGGCATTAACTGGACCGATCCTTCCACAGGCCCCATGGGCACCAGCCATTACATTTATGGGTTAACGGGCCAGGATACCGTGGCACTACAGGTAGAAGCGCTTGGTACAAGATGGGATTGTCCATCGGTATTTTCAAAACGGGTAGTAGGTAAAACATTGAGCGACCAGATCTTTTTTCCCAATACATTTACCCCGAACAATAACGGGCAGAATGATGTGTTTAAAGTGTATAGCAACGTTATACAAACCATGCGGTTAATAATATTTAACCAGTGGGGCGAGAAGGTATTTGAAACAAACGATATCAATGGCGCCTGGGATGGCACTTACAAGGGTAAGCCGCAACCAATCGGCGTGTATGTATACGCCGCTTCATTAGTATTGACCGATGGGACCAAAGAAGTGAAAAAAGGAAGCTTTAATTTGTTACGGTAAAAAATAATTATATTATTATATCATTGTATTTAATTTCTTGCTGGCGAAGCTAAGCGCTTCTACAGGTGATTCGAACAGTACGGGTTTGCCTTCTTCATCCGTTATGATAACAGGAGAACCGGAGAGCGTTTCGTTCAGGTAATATTTGGCAATAAAATATTCTGTAGGTATAATATTGGGATTGGCCCTGTTGGCCGGTTGTTGTTCTACTTCTATCCAAACATCTTTACCGTTAATGGATTGTTTTTCTATCATGGTAAACAATTTCGAACTTTACATGCAAAGGTCAGGCCACAGCTGCCTGTAGGTAATACCTTAACATTGAATCAAAAACGATCTATAAATGTCAACAACCTCATGTAAAGTAACCATCCATATGGTGTCGAGCCTGGATGGCATTATTGCAAAAAAAGCGAATATCCTGATCTCAATAATCATTTGAAGTATCCATAATCAGGCGCATCCGGCTTTTGGAGTGTGCCATCAATAACGGCATCGAGCCAGCCTTCATAATAGTCAAGAAAATTAGTGGTGTCGGGTGTAAAAATGGGCTTCATAAGATAGTTGGTGTCCAGGTTCACTACCCGTCCTGTATGTGGCCCGTTCAAAATAAGAGTATGATAATACGTGCAGCCCTGGCTGCCCAGTCGTAAGGTGCCGCCATATAATTTGCCAGCTGCCTGTCTGTATTGTTCTTTTGTAATATTTTCGCCACTATGCTCAAATTCCGTTAACGACTGCCACTGATCCATTGACATGTCCGGATCAAGCTGGCAATCATGGGAAAGAAAATTTTCCTCAGCTATATTATATCCCAATGCGAAAATTCCATAACCAGGCCCTGCACCTGATCCCTGATAACCTATACCACCATTCCCGACCACCAGTAAAAAAGACCGGAAGCATTCGGGCAATTGAATGGAATGCTTTTGCTCGAACGCCGACACTTCTTCTTCGGTGGCAGGTACGTTCAACAGGTATTCATGGGTGCCAGACTCGAACACGTCGAAATCTTCATCTGCAGTTCTTGCCGCCTCCAGCTTATCTTTTATTCTTTGTAATTGCGCATCAAATGGCGTCTTGATGGGGGGTGTTGGTAAGATCATATATCACTGTTAAGGGTCAAAAATACAGTATTCAGCTATTATTAATAAAACATGGATATTATATTTGGCGTCTCTTTTACCCAGGTTCATACCGGTTTCACTTACTTATGGCATTCTTTATATATAAAGTTTTACATATGCCGGTAGTTCGTATATCCCACCACTTTATTTTTTCAGATTGGTTAAACATGTAAGGGATTCCCTTAACTTAGGTTTAACCATTCTAACATGAGAAAAATACTACAACCTTTAGCCTTCCTATGCATGCTATTATTTATTTCCAGCCTGGCATTAGCCCAGGATAAAGGCCTGGAAGAATATCGTCCCTTATTGATAAAAAATGCAGCACGCCTTGGTATAACGCCAACTGATGCCACCGATGCGGTCATTTTGCAGGCTTATACCGATAACAAAAGTCATATCACTTACATTTACCTGCAGCAGACCTATCAGCAGATAAAAGTGTACAACACGATCATCTCGGCAGCTTTTATTGATGGCAGCCTGCAATATGCTTCCGGAAATTTTGTGAAAAATAGTACCGGTAAAGCGGGCGCCCCGGTTGCTTCCCGGTCTTATATGGATGCTATCCGTGGGGCCATGCGTCATCTGCATTTAAATGAGAAGGCGCCACTCTCAGCGGAAAGGGATCTTTTCACCGCTGAAAAAAAATTCATGGTAACAGCTGATGCTATTGCCCGGCGGCCAATTGAAATTACGTTGTACTGGACGCCCTCCGACGATAAACAACAGCTGATACTTACCTGGAACGTAAATATTCATTTAAAAGACAGCGCAGACTGGTGGAACGTACGGATCAATGCTCAAACCGGGGAGTTTGTGCAAAAGGACAACTGGACGGTAAGCGAAAAAATGCCTGAGTTAACACAGGTACATGCCAATGACCGGCCAGTAGCTTTTAAGAACTTTGTACCAGCGATTACTCAGGATAAAATGGAGAGCGGCAGTACGGTTCAAACCAAATTACCGGCGCCTCCCAATGTTACATCGGCAACCTACCAGGTTATTCCATATCCTTACGAAAGTCCCAATTATGCACCGTTTGCCAACGACGTAAGCCCCTGGCTAAAAGCCGGGGCCTCCAACGACGCCGTTACGCTGGGCTGGCATTTTGATAATGTAACTAATTATACTATTACCAGGGGAAACAACGTATTTGCTTTTTTAGACCGGCAAAGCAATAACGCCGCTAATGCTGCCCGTAACTGGCCCGATACCTCCAGTACCCCGGCGCCCAGCCTTACGTTTACGCATAACAATAGTACGGCTCAACAACCCTGGTTTGATATAGAAAGTAAAAAGGCAGCACTGGATAACCTTTTTTACTGGAATAACCTGATGCATGACGTTACCTATCAATATGGCTTTACAGAAGCCGCCGGTAACTTTCAACGCGATAACCTGGGGCGCGGCGGCGCCGGTAACGACTTTGTATCAGCCCAGGCACAGGACAGTTCAGGATATAGCAATGCCAATTTCAGTACGCCCAGAGATGGCACCAGTGGTACTATGCAAATGTATACCTGGGCCAGTCCGCCGGGCTTCACCATAAGTTCACCGTCGCCTATTGCCGGTAACTATGCGGCTCTTGAAAGTTCATTTACTTCCCCTAATAAACTGGTTGACCGCGGACCTATAACAGGAAAGATCGTTTGGTATAATGATGATGCGGCGGGTACTACTCACCGGGGGTGCATGCCTGCAGCCAATGCAGCTGCAGTAGCCGGAAATATAGTCCTGATAGACGCTTACGGTGGCGCAGTCCCCTGTACGACCTATGCATACAAAGTAAAAAATGCGCAAAATGCGGGCGCCATTGCTGTTATCATCTATTTCCCCCCCAATTCCGCCTTAGGTGGCATTGGCGGTACAGATCCAACTATTACTATCCCCACTATTGTAGTAACCAACCCTACCGGCAATGCAATTGCAGCCCAGTTAAATGCGAATCAAATTGTAACTGCCACTATGAGTACCGGAATTTATATTGATGGCGACTTCGACAATGGCGTTATTTGCCACGAATACGGACATGGGATCTCGAACCGCTTAACCGGCGGCGCTTTTGGCGCCAGTTGCCTGAATAACGCAGAGCAGGGAGGGGAAGGCTGGAGTGATTTTATGGCGCTGATGATGACCACCAACTGGGCAACCGCTCAATCGACCGACGGCCCCAATCCCAGACCAATGGCTACTTACGCTGCCGCACAATCTGTAAATGGTGCGGGTATACGCAGATATCCATATTCTACCAATATGTCGGTAAATCCCCTTACCTATACCAACATGGCCACCAATACAGAAGTGCATGCTATAGGAGAGATCTGGTGCAGCGCACTTTGGGATATGACCTGGAACCTTATTCAACAACAAAACGCCATTACCGCCGATTTGTATAATAGTGCAGGTAACGGCGGAAACATAATTGCCATGAACCTGGTAATTACGGGGATGAAACTGCAACCCTGTTCGCCGGGTTTCCTGGATGCACGCAATGCCATTCTGGCCGCAGATTCAATCCTGTATGGATATAGTCATAAATGCGCCATCTGGAATGCTTTTGCCCGCAGGGGGATGGGATACAGCGCCAAACAAGGCTTATCAACCGATGCTACTGATCAAACGCCTGCATTTGATCTGCCGCCAGGTATTATAATAACCAGATCGTTACCGGTTAAAGTAGATGCAAATACAAATATTACCCTTACCCGAACTGCAACCTGTAATTGTCAGGCGGCCACTTTCACCTTACGGGATACCATCCCTGCAGGCTTTACGTATGTTAGCAGTATACCGGCAGGTACCCTTAGCGGTAATATTCTTACTTTCCCTGCAACCACTTTTAATTCGGAAGAAGCTAAAAACTTTTCCATTACCCTGCAGGCGCCTGCCACGGGTTGTATCATTGATTCGGTGCTGAACGACAACCGGGATACCAGAACTACCGGCGGCTTTACTTCTTCAGGTTCTTCTACCTGGACGGCTTCTACAGTAAGAGCCCATTCGGGGAATACTTCCTGGTTTGCCCCTGATATTACCACGCAGTCATCAACTTCGCTTACTTCGGCAAGCACCGCTACAACGGCTGCCAAACCACTCAGTATTCTTTCTTTCTGGCACAACTTCCGCACAGAAACGCTGTTTGATGGCGGCTTGGTGGAATATTCTACCGATGGCGGTGCTACCTGGACGGATGCTTCTCCATTGTTCCTGAACACCGGGTATACTTATACTATGGATGCCACAACTACGCTTGGCGGCCGCAAAGCTTTTTCCGGTAACAGCAAAGGTTTTGAGCAAACAATGGTGAACCTGGCCTCGTTTGGAACTACGCCGGTGCAGTTCAGGTTCCGTATGGAAACCAATGCTGGAGGCAAGGGGGTAGAAGGATGGTATGTGGATGATATTGTACGGGCAAATGGCTGTGGCGAAATTATGCGCTCAGGTATATATGATGGTTCCGGCGTGCGGGTTGACAGTGCAACTGTTCCGGTGTTTGTAAATATTCAACAGTCGTTGCCGCTTACCCTGCTTTGGTTTTATACCAACCAGCTGGGCGGACAGGTAGCGCTTGACTGGAAAACCGTTTCTGAAATGGACGTAAAAGATTTTACTGTTGAATGGAGCGCCGATGCGGTTACCTGGACCAGCCTTGGAAATGTAAATGCTCAAAACCAGCATAACAATAGCTACAACTTCCTGCATAGCGATCCGGTAATTGGTAACAATTACTACCGCATTAAAATGAATGATAAAGATGGCAGGTTCACCTATTCACCAGTAAGGAATGTCACCCTGAAGGAAAATGGAAACCCGGCAGTAGTGCTGATCCCCAACCCTGTAAATGCCAATGCCATGTTGTATATTTCAAAAGAAGTAAAAGCTACCAGCGTAAAAGTATATAATGCAGCCGGCAGCATGGTAATGCAGCTGGCCATAGGGGCAGGCGTGCAGCAGGTACGAATTTCCACTACCAGGTTAGCGCCCGGGATCTATACCATTGAGACAAATGGCGCCAACCGGCAAATAACCCGGATGATGGTACAGCATTAAACAATAATGAATAAACATTCAACAAGCCCGTCTCCTGTTGGAGGCGGGCTTTTACATTCCTTCTAAAACCAAACCTTAAGAGCGCGTTAACATTTACAACTATACATTTGGGAAGCCAATACTAACCCTTAATGACACCCTGCTTGCGTTTCCTTATCTTGATGCTATGCTACCTGCGCATTTCTCCCATCGCTCAGGCACAACTGCAAAAGATCTATCTCCATCCCAAATCGGCCGGTAGCGAAAAACAATCAAAATTTGTAGACTCTATACGATTTATCCCTTTGGAAGCAAATGAGGGGATTGAATTTACCATGTACAATTCCGTTGAGGTAACAAACAATTATTTCATTATAAAGAATTATATCGGTAAGTCAGTGCTGCTGTATGCCAAAAACGGGCGTTTTATTAAAAAAATAAGTTATAACAAGCTTGGCAATGGCTTTTTCCCGGTTTATGACGAGCGTACCAACCAGATCGTTTTTTTTGGAGATAATAAAAATTATACACTTACACCCCGGGACAGAATAAAAATAAAATTGGATTGGAGCAGTCCGCGTAATAAGAAGTATTTTAAAAAATATACGATTGATCTGAACGATACCTCGTTTACTATTAAAAAAGATCTTCCCCTGCAAAACGACCTTTTACATGCGTACAATTATTATGATGATGTTTATAGTATGGGAGAAATTAATACGAGCGAACTGTATAAAGACAGCCTGGATTATGAGTTCAAGATCTACAAAGGAAACCAGCTGGTAAAAGGGTTGTTCCCTTACAACCGTATTAATGAAACAAGGTTTTTATATAGAGATGAAAGTATAAGTATCAATAAAACGGATACGCCTTATATCAACTTTATTTCCCGCCCTTATTGTGATACCATTTACAAAATGGTTAAAGATAGTGTATTGCCTGTCTACCAGATAGTGTTGCCATTGGAAAACAGTTTGCCGGCCTCGTTTTTTACCACGCCTTTTAAAAATAAAACCGAACGGGAAAATTTTGAGCGTAACAATGGCTGGATGCTCCACCAGGTGTATACATTCTATGAAACGCCACGGTTCGTTTATTTTGTGATAGGTTATCTCAATAACTTCGAATCTTACATCTATCAAAAGCAAACCAATACCACCTTCAAAGCCAAAAATATTAAGCCGGATAGCAGCCAGTATAATTTACCGCTATTGGAAGACTTTAGAGTTTCACGTAAGATGGACAAATTCTACAAAACACAAAAAGCTGGTGACCTTGTTACATTCTTTGAAAAAAACAAGAACGTGCCGGTTCCCAAAGAACTGGACAATTTTATAAAGAGCCATCCACCTGCCACAACACCCGTAATTATTGAATTCAAACTTAAAAACTAACCTTGAAGCCAACATTCTTTACCTGTTTTTTACTAACCTTGTCCACGCTGGCTTTTTGCCAAACCGGAAAGCTAACAGGTTCGGTTATGGACGCTGAAACCAAAACTCCGCTGGAGCTGGCGACAATAACCGTTTTTGGCCAGGACTCTTCGGTGGTTGCTTATAAGTTATCCGACAAAAATGGATTATTCACCATTGATAAATTACCACTGAAGAAAAAGTTACTGGTAAGCGTTACCTATACGGGATATACCAGTTACAATAAATGGTTTCAACAAGATGGCGCCACTACGGATACGCTCAATGTATTGCTGTCGCTGAACAGTAAAGATACCGTTGTGGTAACCGCTGCGGTTCCCATCAGGATGAACGGCGACACCCTGGAGATAAATCCCGCCGCTTTTAAGATGAAAAAAGACGCCGTTGTAGAAGAATTATTGAACCAGGTCTCGGGCGTTACTATCTGGTCTGATGGCACCATAACAGTCAATGGCAAAAAAGTACAAAATCTGCTGGTTGACGGGAAGCCGTTTATGGGCGCCACAGATCCCCGGGTTGCCACGCAAAATCTTCCCAAATCCGCTATCGACAAAATACAGCTTTACCAGGAATACGACAGGAGTAAGATCGGTCAGCCAAAACAGCCTCAGGATTCCCTGCTCACCATGAACCTTAAGCTAAAAGAAGACAGCAAAAAAGGATACTTCGGCAAAGCAGGAGCCGGCTACGGCACCCTGGACCGCTTTGAAGCAGATCTTTCTTTTCAGTTATATAACAAGAGGAGCAGTGCCGGTATAGGAGGGGGGATAAATAACATCAATAAGAATATCGGCAACCTCCAGGAAATGTTTCAGAATAATACGTACAGAAACTATAACCCTAATTTATATAATGTCGGCAGGTTTGGAACCAATGGAATCAATAAGAACCATTCTATTGGCGGTGTATTGGTTCATAATTTTATAGAATCTTCAAACAGCAGGCAAAATGACCGGCTTACCATTAATTACAATAAATCAGGAACCGATGCTTTTATTACCGATAAAAATTATCAGAACAGAACGGCGATCGATAATCCGCAGTTTATCCGCGATGAGGGGGTTCAAAACAACCTGCAGAACAAACATGATATAGGCATCAAATATCTAAAGACCAATAGTTATAACGATAACCTGGACGTAAACGGTACAGTAAATACCAACAGTGAGAACGGTAATTCGTACCGTTCAGTAGAAGTAAGGGATTCCGCTGATCTGCTGCAAAGCACCAATCGTACTACTACGCTGAACAGGCAAAGATCTGATAACGAATCGGTGAATATAAATTTTAGCCGATCCAATGAGGATAAGCCGTTACAAAGCTTTACGTCCCAGTTCAGCGCATCACGCGGAAATACTGTATCGCAGAAGGACATGGTAAGTGAATTTGAGTCTTTGACCGATGCAAGTAAAAACGCCTACAATAACCGGCATTACGCCACCAACAATCAAAAGCAGAACATAACAGGAAGCTTTGAGTATACAGGCTTTAGAAGGCTGCTGTTAGGAAGATATAATCTATTTGGCATAAATCTCAGTCTTAACCAATGGTTCAATTATACCCGGCTAACGGATAATACCGTTGTAACAGATTATGACACTACTGCCAAGCTGCATAACCTCAATGCCAACCTTTCCAACTTCAATAAAAGAGAAGTGTTTGAGTATACGCCCTCTCTTACCTTGTCAAAGTATTTTTGGAAGTATTATGACACCTGGTACCGCAGCCTGAGTGTGCAGTTCAAACTGCTCAACGATTTTAAAACGGATAAGAACAACTCCTCGTTTGAAAAAAGAAACCTGGATCGCTCCTTTCAGTTTTTGCGGTATGAGGGAACTGTCAATTATCAATACACCAAAAGGGATAAATACAGGTATTACACGTCGGTCTTTTACGTAAAATCCATGGAGTACCCTTCCATTGACAGGTTATATACCATTGTTGACGATATCAATGCATATGAGATCAGAATGGGTAATCCGAACCTGCGGAACAGTATCAATCACTCCGTTAATTTAAATGCTTATTTCAATACCGAAAACAAAAAGTCACTGTATGCTATCAACGGCAATGTCTATGGCAGATATTTGCTGTCATTAGATCCGGTAACAGACAGTACCATCAATGATCCTTCCGGTAAAAGGATCTATTATTATACGAATGCAGACAGATCCAGGAACATCAA
This sequence comes from Niastella sp., assembly GCF_045805085.1. Lineage (NCBI taxonomy): Bacteria > Pseudomonadati > Bacteroidota > Chitinophagia > Chitinophagales > Chitinophagaceae > Niastella > Niastella sp. The sequence continues at coordinate 2,511 of NZ_JBJMLX010000320.1, read as the reverse complement.
CCTGAATTATAGTTTCAATATCTCGAGAAAGATAAATAGTAATAATCTTCAGCTCATGTACAATGGTCAGTTGACGACCGGTAATCAACCAAACCATATTGATGGAGTCAGCAACATTAGTAAAACCGGCAGTTTGTCCAATCAATTTACCCTTCAGTTTTCCTTGAATTCGATCCTGGTACTTACTGCAGGAGAAAACTTACAGAGTTATAAGACCAGGACAACCGCGGTCGGGCTGAATTCCTTTAAAAATAACAGTAGTACCACAAAGCTCGGGATCGTTGTCAATTATCCGGCCGGCTTAACCTTTAGCAGTACGCTGGATCATATTTCCAACTCGAATATAAACAAGCCAATTGTTCTCTGGAATGCATTTACTACATACAGGTTTTTGAAACAGCAGGGAGAACTAAAGTTTTCGGCTATGGACCTGCTGAAAAAATACCAGAATATCAGTAACAGCGTAAACGCATATGGCACCACTACGAGGATTACGAATGGCTTGCAACAATATTTTTTGCTGACGTTCTCTTACTACCCCCGCAAGTTTGGTAAAACGGATATCAAAAGGCAATAGACAAGGGAAAGTATACTAATCCGCGACCTTACAGCAAAGTGAAAAATACGAAATTCTCAAACTATCCGGAACAACCGATTTATTTGTATATTAGTGTGGTGTACAAATAAAAAGTTATCAAGTGGACATATCAAAAATAAGGAAAGAAACACCCGGTTGTGATTTCGTAATTCATTTAAATAATGCCGGCGCCGCCTTAATGCCAGCAATAGTTGCTGATGCGATCCGCGATTATATAACCGAAGAAGAAAAATACGGCGGTTATGAAACTACAGATAAGAAAGCGGCTGAATTAGAGCAGTTTTACCAGTATGCTTCTTCTCTGCTTCACTGTAAAGCCCAAAATATAGCTTTTACAACCAACGCAACCGACAGCTATAACAAGGCTCTTTCTTCCATCCCTTTTAAACAGAACGATATCATCCTAACGACAACGAATGATTATCCGTCTAATTTTATTGCCTTTTTATCACTGCAGAAGCGATTGGGTGTAAAGGTCATTCTTGTCAGCAATACAGATACGGGGGAAATAGACGTGGAAGACCTGGAGCGTAAACTAAAAAAACATTCGCCGAAACTTTTATCCATAACGCATGTTCCCACCAGTTCAGGACTTGTTCAACCCATAGAAAGGATAGGAGAGGTTGTAAAGAAGCACGATTGCATTTACCTGTTGGATGCCTGCCAGTCCTTGGGTCAAATGGATGTAAATGCAACAAGCACCGGGGCAGATTTCATTAGCGGAACTTTCCGGAAATTCCTGCGTGGTCCAAGAGGCGCTGGTCTGTTATATGTTTCAGATAAGGCACTTGCCATGGGATTTGAGCCTTTGTTTCCCGATCTGCATGGAGCAGATTGGATAGATGTGGATCATTATAAGATCCGAACGGATGCGAAGCGGTTTGAGGACTGGGAAACAGCTTACGCTTTAATGATGGGCAGTAGTCAGGCGCTGGCTTATTTATTATCGCTGGGTATTCACAATATTGAACAAAGAAATAAGCTGCTTGTTCATAAATTGAGAACCGGGTTGGCTGAAATTCCCGCTGTTAAATTATTGGATAAAGGACAACAACAATGCTCAATTGTTACCTTCCAACTGAAAGGTTTACCGGAACACTCCGCAAAGCAGTATTTCAGGGACAAAGGAATTAATGTTTATACAACGCCTAAATCGGCTGCGATGATTGATTTTGAAGAGAAGGGAATAGATTGGGCAGTAAGGGTATCGTCCCATTATTATAACACTGAAAAAGAAATTGATCTATTGCTCGAAGCAGTTAAGGCTGTTAAAGCATAGTGCTAACTATTTGATTTTCTAAACTCCGTTGGACTTATTCCCTTATATTTTTTAAATGACCGGTTTAAATGGCTTTCATCGGTAAAGTTAAATTCATACACGATCTCATTTATCCTCATATCACTGTGAAGCAGCCTGGATTCTACCAGGCGCATTTTGTAGTTGGAAATATATTGCTGCAAAGTTTCTCCTGTTTGCTTCTTGAAATAGCGCCCTAAATAAGCTAATGAAATACCGAGATGCCTGCTTATTACTTCCGCTCTCAACATGCCAGGTTCAAAAACATTTTGCTGTATGTAGTGCAATATTTCAAGCACCGGCTCTCCGGTATTTTCTTTTATATTCTTAGGGAGCTTTAAAGCAATATTTCTTGCCACAATTGTAATAACAGTGTTTACCACCTGTTCAATGATCTTGTTGAAATAAATTTGCTGATTAGTGTTCTCCCTGATAATACTTTCAATAAGCGAAGCCACAAATGGTTTATCTGCCTTATTTTTTAAAATACAACCAGGACGATGGCTGGCATTTTGAAGTATATATTCCATCCGCTTTACCGCATCTTTATCCTTTGAAATAAATGTCTTTACGTAACTCTCGCTAAACCGGATAAAAAAGAAGTTAGAAAGGTTGG
>NZ_JBJMLX010000319.1:0-27346 GCF_045805085.1 Niastella sp. | reverse complement strand
GGAATCTAAGAAATTAAGTATAATTGTGTATAGGTCACACATTGGTATCATTGTTTCTTAACCAATAACTACTTCTATTATGCCCTCAAAACGATTGCTAAAGGCAGTACTGCCTTTAATGTTTGCTATTTATTCTATCTCCGCTTATTCTCAAACAAAACAAATTACCGGTAGTGTTAAAGACAGCAAGGGAGCCGGCATTGCTGGCGCTTCTGTCGTTATTAAAGGTGCCCGAGGCGGTACCACTACCAATGCTGAAGGGATCTTCAGACTACCGGTGCCCGAAGCCACCAAAACGCTAACCGTGAGTGCGGTTGGCTTTACAACAACCGACGTAGACGTTTCAGCAACCAGCACAGTTGAGGTTGCGTTAGTTGAAAGCAACAACAGCCTGAACGAAGTGATTGTTGTGGGTTATGGTACGGTAAAAAAACGAGACCTGACGGGCTCGGTATCTTCAGTAACTGCCAAGGATTTTAACCGCGGGCAGATCAATACGCCTGAGCAGCTGTTGCAAGGTAAAGTACCCGGGTTGCAGATCACCAACAGTAGTGGTCAGCCGGGTGGCCTTACCATTGTAAAGATCAGGGGTAACAACTCCATCAGAACCGGTAATACGCCATTGTATGTAGTGGATGGGATCCCGTTGGATGGAAGAACGGCCCGCCCCGACTTTGCTCCTTCTGGTGTTGGGACTACGCCTGCGAGTGACCCGCTCACTTTTATAAATCCCAATGAGATCTCCGATGTGCAGGTATTAAAGGATGCTTCTGCTTCCGCTATTTATGGTTCACGTGGCGCAAACGGTGTTGTATTGATAACTACCAAGAAAGGGACTGCAGGCATAATGAAGATCGACGCCAATGCATCAGCAGGATTTAGCAATGAAATGCGCAAGATAAAAGTGCTTGATGCAGGTGGGTACCGGTCGGCCCTTGCAAAATATGGCGCGCCCCTGTCCGATTCCGGCGCAAGCATTAAACCATTCGATGAGATCCTTCGGCATGGCTTTACCCAGAATTACTCATTGGCCTTCAGTGGCGGATCTGAAAATGGCCGTTACCGCGCTTCCTTCTTTGTGGGTGACCAGGACGGCATCATTTTAAAAACGAACCTGAAAAAGTATACCGGCAACTTTAATGGTCAATATAAATTCTTTGATAAAAAGTTAAGCATTGACTTTAGTGCTACTGCTTCCCATGTTGCAGAGCAGGTGGCTCCCATATCGCAGGATGCGGGCAGTAACGGTAACCTGATATCGCTGGCATTGATCTGGAACCCGACACTGCCACTGAGACATAGCGATGGAACCTATAATCAGGCAAATCCCAGCGGTCAGGTTAATCCGCTGGCTTTATCAGACGCTTATAACGATTACGTAAACATTACTACCCTGCTGGGAAATGTAAGCGCTGGTTACAAGTTCACCGACTGGTTAGAATATAAATTCCTGTATGGCCTTAACTATGGCCGGGGCGACAGAAAGGGTGAAATACAGGGCTGGATAAAAGGTACCGGTGGTGATGCCCCCGCAAAAGGCCTTGCTGCCGTATATGGCAGGAATTTATCTTCACAAACAATTACCCATACCCTTAATTTTAATAAAGACCTCACAGACGACTTTTCTTTGAATGCATTGGTAGGATATGAATACTGGAAAACCAATTACTGGGGCGCCACCACATACGTATATGATTTCCCCTATAATCTTACGGAAGCCAATCGCACAGGCATACATTACTACGATAATATGGCTGCAGGCAAACAGGGTAATTTACAGGCCGGTTCCTTCCGCGATCCACTGACTGAAATTCAAAGCGTTTTTGCCCGGGCTGTTTTCAGTTACCATGCAAGATATTCATTGACAGCCACTTTCCGCCGTGATGGTTCAAGCAAGTTCGGCTCCAATAACAAATACGCCAACTTCCCGGCTGTAGCAGCAAAATGGACCATTAGTAGCGAAGATTTTATGCATGACCAGAAGTTGTTCAAAACACTGAGTCTAAGATTGGGTTATGGTGAAACGGGAAACCAGGAGTTTCCGTCTAATGCGGCGCTTGATGTATACCAGTATACCAATAATGCCACATTAACAACCGTACATTTTGGCAACCCGGATCTGAAATGGGAAACCGTGAAATCTGTTGATGCCGGTCTTGATTTTGAACTGTTGAACGGCAGGATCTATGGTACAGTAGATTATTTCAACAAAAAAACAACCAATCCTATTATTCTTAAAACAATTTCGCAACCTTTCCCCGGGGCCAGCCAATACATAAATATAACTGATGCCTATGTAAGAAATAATGGGGTGGAGGCTAGTTTGGGTGGAGAGATCGTTACCGGTAAGGATTTTACCTGGAGTGCTAGTGGAAACGTAACAATCCTGAAGAACAAATTTGTGTATCCTGCGGCAGGAACCGCTCCATTTTTATTAACAGGTGCGTTACATGGCCAGGGAACCAGTGGCGCCTATTCTGAAGCTATTGCCAATGGACAACCATTAAACGTTTTTTGGCTGCCAGAGTTTACAGGATTTGATAAAGATGGTATAGGCTCATATGCCAATAAAGGCACTCCGCAATATGTTGCCGACCCTAACCCCAAAGCCTACATGGGTTTCAATACAGATATCGGTTATAAAAAATGGAATTTAAACCTGGGCGCACACGGCCAGTTTGGCAACAAATTGTACAACAATACGGCAATGAGTGTGCTGAACATTTCGAATATTGTTGGTGGCCGTAACATAGCAGAAGGATTACCGGGTACCTCAGAGAATGTGGCAAATAACATCGCCACTTCAACCCGCTTCCTCGAAAAAGGCAGTTATGTAAAACTACACAACGCCAGTCTGCGGTATACATTTGGCAATATTGGCAACCAGATTAAAAACCTCAGTGTGTCTGCAACCGTAAACAATGTCTTTGTTATCTCAAAATACAAAGGCTTTGATCCGGAAGTGAATGTTGATAAAGCGCTGAATGGCGTACCATCACTGGGCGTTGATTATATTGGTTATCCTACCCAAAGGACCTTTTTATTAGGTGTAAGTTTTCAATTATAACTGTTACTTAAATAATACAATATGAAACTTAAATATATATCGATACTCGGGTTGGTGACTGTTATGGGTTGTACGAAACTGGATCAGAGTTTAAATGATAGCTTTACAACCGGCTCGCAAAACGCAGATGTGAATGCATTACTGAATGCAGCCTATAACAGCATGAATGCACTGATGCATGCCCAGGACCAATTATTTTCCTTACAGGAAACAACAACCGATGAAGCGTTGATACCCACCCGTGGCGGTGACTGGGACGACAATGGCGTTTGGCGGGTGCTGCATGCCCATACCTGGAACGTAATACATGCACAGTTTAAAACTGTATATAATAATCTGGGCGGCCTGCAAAGTTCGGCCCTGACCGTCCTGGCATTTAATCCCAATCCGACCCAGCGGGCAGAAGCATTATTCCTGCGGTCCTTGTCTCAGTTTTATTTACTCGACCTGTTTGGCCAGGTGCCCTACCGCACTGTCGCCGGATACAACAGCCTTGAACCAGCCCCGGTAATGACCCCCGCACAGGCAGTGGATACTTTGGTGACTACTTTGACTTCAATTATTCCGCAATTATCTGATAGCAGTAAGCCTTACAGAGCAAGTCCGGATGCTGCCCGTTTTTTATTAATGAAAGTGTTATTGAACAAAGGTGCTTTTTTGAACAGGCAACAGCCCACTTTTGCTGATGCCGATATGCAGCAGGTGGTGGCATTAGGCACCGCCATACAAGGCTCATCCAAACCCAATTCACTCACGCCCAATTATTTTGATAATTTCGGTCCTTCCAATGCAAGCACTTCAAAAGAGGCGATCTTTTCATGGCCGAATGCAGGAACTGCTACTAATAACGGAATCAACAGTGGTGGCATTAATGCCCGCTGGATGATGACCCTGCACTATAACTCCTGGGATAAGAACAACACTTTTGGCAGCGCGGGCTGGAATGGATTTACTACTGTAGCCGATTTTTACAATACATTCGATGCAAGTGATAGCAGGAAGGGTGGTGTAGACTATCCTGGTGTTACCGACCAGTCAGGATTAAAACCTGGCCTTGTAGTTGGACAGCAATTGAATGAAAACAAGCAGCCCCTAAAAGATCGTCAGGGGAATCCCCTTTCATTTACAACAGATGTAAAGCTGGTTGAAATTGAGAAAAGCCGCCTGGAAGTGGCAGGTATCAGGGTCGTAAAATATCCGCCTGATTATTCCGCATATAACACTGGAAATCAAAGGAACCAATTACAAATGTTCCGCTATGCCGATGTGCTTTTAATGATGGCAGAAGCCAAGTTACGGCAATCGTCTGCTGATATGGCCGGCGCGTTGGTGTATGTAAACCAGCTAAGAACCGCCCGGGGCGCAACACCGTTGACCAGTATTACATTAGTTAATCCGGCTAATGTATATGACCCCAACACATTGCTGGCTGAAAGAGGCCGGGAATTGTATTTTGAAAGCTGGCGGCGGCAGGACCTCATCCGGTTTGGGGTATTCCTGAAACAATGGGCGTTGAAAGATGCTGACCCCGATCCGCAACGGAACCTGTTATTCCCTATTGCGCCTGACGAATTACTGGCTAATCCTAATTTGAAACAAAATCCTGGATACGGTGAATAAATTTTAATGCTTAAATTTATTGTATACACAAAGGTCATTATTTAATAATGACCTTTGTGCTTTCTGTAGCCATAAAGACGCACTCATTATATTCAATTATATTAATATCCGGATGCATTTACAAAGATTGCCTGTCTGTTTGCTCATCCTGGCTGTTTGTTATTCCTGTAACAATAAAAATGAGGCTTCCTCAACCCTGTTTGAGCTGGTTGAAAATTCCGGAATCAATTTCAATAACCAGGTGGTTGATCAGGAATATGATAACAGTTTTTTGTTCCGCAATTTTTATAATGGCGGCGGCGTGGCTATTGGCGATATCAATAACGATGGCCTGGCCGATGTACTGCTTACCTCGAATATGGATGAAAACAAACTGTACCTGAATAAAGGCGATTTTAAATTTGAAGACATTACTGCCAAAAGCGGCATGAAGCAGGACAGCATGTGGAGCACCGGCGCCGTAATGGTAGATATCAATAACGATGGCTGGCTCGATATGTATGTTTGCAATTCGGGTCATATGAAAAACGGCAACCGGCGAAATAAGCTTTACATCAACAATCATGATCTCACCTTTACAGAGGCTGCGGCCAAATACGGGCTGGCTGTTTCTGCCTACACTACCCAGGTTTCTTTTTTTGATTATGACCTCGATGGCGACCTGGATTGTTTTATGATCGATAACAGTCCCATGCCGGTGAATACCCTTGGTTACACCAACCGGCGCGACCTGCCGGCCGCAGCATGGCCGGTAGCCGATTTTGTAAAAGCTGGTGGTGATCACTTGTACCGCAACGACAACGGCCATTTTACCCAGGTAGATAAAGAAGCCGGCATCCATGGTACTTTAATGAGTTTCGGTCTCGGGGTATCTGTAGCAGACATCAATAACGACGGCTATCCTGATATCTACGTAGCCAACGATTCGTACGAGCGCGATTATTTATACATCAATCAACGCAACGGCACCTTTAAAGATGAAATGGAACAATGCATGAAGCAGAACAGCTTTTCATCGATGGGCGCCGATATAGCTGATATAAACAACGATGGGTATGCAGATATTTTCACCACCGATATGTTGCCGGATAATGATTACCGGTTAAAAACACTGGGCGCGTTCGATAACATCGATCAGTATCGAAATAAATTGAAAATAGGGTTCTACCATCAGTACATGAAAAACTGTCTGCAGATAAATAATGGCAATGGCACTTTTTCAGACGTTGCCAATTATAGTGGCGTATGTGCAAGCGACTGGAGCTGGGGCGCTTTGTTATTCGATGCAGATAACGATGGCCTGAATGATATTTATGTATGCAATGGTGTGAACCGTGATGTGACCGACCTTGACTTTATGGATTTCTTCGCCAATGATGTAATTCAAAAGATGGTATTGACGGGAAAGAAAGAAAAAGTGAATGAGGTATTGGAGCATATTCCTAAAACACCGGTGAGCAATAAAGCGTTCAGAAATTTAGGCAATTTGCAGTTTGCCGATGTAAGCAAAGCCTGGGGCTTTACCCAGCTTTCTTTTTCGAACGGGGCCGCCTATGCCGATCTGGATAACGACGGTGACCTTGACCTGGTTATCAATAACATGAATGGGCCTGCTTTTATTTATAAGAACCGGGCGAGCGAACGGCATATCAATCATCACATAAGTATCTTACTAAAAGAAAGCGATCAGAATACATATGCCATAGGCAGCAAAATAACCGTTCATGCCGGCGGTTCCATTATTACCCGCGAAGTGATCCCAAGCCGGGGTTTTCAATCGTCAATGGATTATAAACAGGTGATTGGTTTGGGAAAAACGGCCAGGATAGATTCCATGGTCATTATGTGGCCCGATCGTTCAACGGAAACTATTGTACATCCGGCTATAGATACAACGTTGGTATTTATGAAAGCCAATACCACTAAAAGCTCCCTGCCAGACACGCTGCAACATAATTCACTTTTGTTCACCCTGGCGCCCAATACATTTGATAAACATGTGGAAGATGATTATGTAGATTTCTATTACGAAAGAAATATTCCCGAAATACTTTCCCGCGAAGGGCCTAAAGTAGCTACTGCCGATGTGAATGGCGATGGGCTGATGGATATGTATATCGGTGGAACAAAAGATCACCCCGGACAATTATACATGCAGCAAAAGAGCGGTGGATTTATTAAAAAGCAGGTGCCGGTTTTTATGCAGTTCAAAGATTTTGAAGACGAGGCCGTTTTGTTCTTTGATTGCGATAAGGATGGCGATGTTGATTTGTTTATAGGACCGGGTGGAAATAATTCTCCCCCTTATAGTCGCGAAATGCAATGCCGGTTATTGAAAAATGATGGCAAAGGAAACTTTACTCTCGATGCGGCCGCGTTTAAAAGCAATGGCATGAACACCGGAGTAGCCATTGCCAATGATTTTGACCATGATGGCGACCTCGACCTGTTTGTGGGCAGCCGAAGCACGCCCCGTAATTATGGGGTGCCGCCTGAAAGTTATCTTTACCAGAATGATGGCCAGGGTCATTTCACAGATATTGCCAAAACAAAGAACCCCGATATTGCCAGTATTGGAATGGTAACGGGCGCCGTGTGGGCCGATGTAGCGGGCGATACCAGTAAGGAACTGATTATAGTTGGTGAGTGGATGGCGCCGCGGATATTTTCTTTTAACGGCGATCATTTTATAGAAGTGAAAAGCCATCTCGGGAACCTCTATGGCTGGTGGCAAACAATTGTAGCCACCGATATAAACCATGATGGCAAAACTGATCTGGTGCTGGGTAATGTAGGCGATAACTTCTATCTGCATCCCGATGCTGCCAACCCGGTTAAATTGTGGATCAATGATTTTAATAGCAATGGATCGGAAGATAAAATACTTACCCGTACCGTTGATAATCGGGATGTGCCGGTGTTTCTAAAACGGGAAATGCAGGATGAAATTCCTTCTATAAAGAAAGAGAATCTTAAGCATAAGGATTATGCGAAAAGATCCATCCAGGAATTGTTCCCCAAGGAAATTATAGATAAAAGCAATGTGAAGTTGTTTAATTATACCAGGTCGTGTGTGGCCATTAATAAAGGCAATGGCCAGTTTGCCATTCAGCCATTGCCCTACCAGGCACAACTATCTGTGGTAAATGCTATATTAAGTACAGATATAAACAAAGATGGGTTTCCTGACCTGGTGTTGGGTGGTAACAGATCAGGTTTTCCGCCGCAGTTTGGAAAACTGGATGCAAGCTATGGTGATGTATTGCTCAATAATGGCAAAGGCAGCTTTACCTGGCTGCCGGCAAGGCAATCGGGTCTGATGGTTGATGACGAAGTGCGCGACATTACCCTGATACCTGGCACTGGCGTGAATTATGTATTGTTTGCAAGAAACGACGATTACCCGGTTTTATACAGTATAAAAAAGTAAACAAGCGAATTGTAAGTTATGATCAGTAGTAAGCAATGGGCAGGCTTTTGTTTGATGATCCTATCCATACATATTTTTTCTGCATGCAACAGGGGTAATAAACTACCTGCGTTGTTTGAAATGCTGGATGAAAGCACCACCGGATTACATTTTACCAATACCCTTACGCCTACCGATTCGTTCAATATTTTTCATTACATGTATTATTATAATGGCGCAGGTGTGGGTGCAGGTGATTTTAATAACGATGGCCTTGTTGACCTGTTCTTTGCATCGAACCTGGAACAGAATAAACTGTTTTTAAATTCGGGTAAACTGCATTTTAAAGAGGTGACAAAAGAAGCAGGTATACCCGATGACCATGGCTGGAGCACAGGTGTTTCGGTGGTGGATATCAACAATGATGGTCTGCTTGATATTTACATATGTCGCGTGGGAAATTATGGTCCTTTGAAAAGCCATAACCAGTTTTTGATCTGTACCGGTATTGATAAGAATGGCGTGCCGCATTACGTTGACAAAGCGCATGAGTTGGGTGTTGATTTCTCCGGGTTTAGCACCCAGGCTGCGTTTCTTGATTATGATATGGATGGCGATCTGGACCTGTACTTATTGAACCATTCCGTTCATGCCATCAGTAACTTCCGTCCGCGCAAAGAATTTATTGGTACGTATGAAACCCTGTCTGGCGACCGGTTATTTCGTAATGATGCAACAGCCGGCGGTGTCTCCAGATTTACCGAAGTAACAAAAGGATCTGGCATCAACAGTACAGCCATTGGGTATGGGTTGGGGATAGCGGTGAGCGACATCAATCTGGATGGCTATCCTGATATCTATATTGGGAACGATTTTCATGAGAACGATTACCTGTACATCAATCAGCACAATGGAACCTTTAAGGAGGAATTGGACAAGTGTATGATGCATACCAGTCAGTACACCATGGGTGTTGATATTGCCGATGTTAATAATGATGGGTATTCAGAGATCATCTCCATGGACATGTTGCCTGCCGACCCCTACATTTTAAAAAGATCGCTTGGCGAAGATACCTGGGATCTGTATAATGAAAAGATCAAGATTGGCTATAACCACCAGTACACGCGTAATAACCTGCAGTTAAACGATCGCAACGGCACCTTCAGTGAAGTGGGGCTGTACAGCGGCATAGCTGCTACCGACTGGAGCTGGGCCGCCTTGTGGATGGATTTTGACAACGATGGCAGGAAAGACCTGTTCATATCGAACGGCATTCCCAAGAGAATGAACGATATAGATTTTATCAATTATATAGGTAACGAAGAAATTCAAAACAAGCTGCTTACAAATAAAAGCCATGAAAAGGACCTGGCCCTTACCGATAAGTTCCCCCAGATAAAGATCCCCAATAAGTTCTTCAAAAACACCGGTAACCTGAACTTCGCCGACCTGGATCAACAGGTAGCAGATAACAAACCCACCTATTCAAACGGCGCTATTTATGCCGACCTGGACAATGATGGCGACCTGGATGTGGTGGTGAACAACATCAACGACCCGGTAATGTTGTATGAAAACAAAAGCAACGACAAACACGACAAATCCTACGTTGATATAAAACTGAAAGGGCCGGCTGGGAACATTAATGGAGTGGGCGCCAAGCTGGTGTTGTTCGGGAATAATCAATTGTACCTGTATGAAAAGCAGGCTGTGCATGGTTTTTTGTCGGCCATGGAAATTCCACTGCATATCGGCCTCGACAAAATAAAACCCGATTCTGCATTCCTGGTTTGGCCCGATAATACCTGTCAGCGCATTGATCTGCCAATAAATAATTCTCACTTGATATTAACCTGGCAAAAGGGATTGCCAACATTCGATTATAATACCATAACCTCTTTTAAAAAGAATACAACTGCGCATATCTCAAACATAACCGACAGTGTGCGGTTAGACTATCTGCATAAAGAAAATCATTTTGCCGAGTTTGACCGCGAACCACTGATCCCGCATATGCTTTCTACAGAAGGGCCGGCGCTGGCAATAGGAGATATAAACAACGATGGCTTGCAGGATGTATATTTTGGCGCCGCTAAATGGGAAAAGGGCGCCGTTTATTTACAAAAACCCGGTGGAGCATTTTATCGCACTATGCAGCCCGGCCTGGATAACGACAGCACCTTTGAAGATGTAGATGCCTGCATTACAGATGTGAACAACGATGGCTTTCCCGACCTGGTGGTGGCCAGTGGCGGCAATGAATTTTATGGTAGGGATGAACACCTGTTACCGCGGGTTTACCTGAACGATGGCAAGGGACAATTCACCCGGCTGCCCAATGCGTTTACCGGGTTGTATGAAACCTTCTCGTGTGTAGTGCCTTGTGATTTTAATAAAGACGGGTTTGTTGATCTGTTTATTGGCGGCAGGGCCATGCCCTGGGCGTATGGGCAAATCCCTCATTCTTATTTATTACAAAACGATGGAACCGGGAAGTTTAAAGATGTTACAGCCGAACATGCCAAAGACCTGGCTACTGCCGGTTTTGTAACGCGTGCCATTTGGTTCGATTTGGATAAGGATGGTGATAAAGACCTGATTTGTTCATTTGAATGGGGCGGTATTGATGCCTGGATAAATAACAATGGCCAGTTTACCCGTAAGGCGCTTACTGATAAAAAGGGCTGGTGGAATTTTGTATTACCCTGTGACATCGATAACGATGGCGACATTGACCTGGTAGCAGGGAACCTAGGTTTGAACAGCCGCCTGAAAGCATCGGAAGAAGAACCGGTTCGGTTGTACTACAATGACTTTGATGAGAACGGTAAAAAGGAACAGGTACTAACGTATTATGTAAAGGGGAAAGAAATACCCTTTGCCAATAAATCAGAACTGGAAAAACAAATGCCGGTTTTGAAGAAGAATTTTTTATATGCCGAAGACTTTGCCAAAGCACGTTTGAACGATCTTTTCCCCTCAGATAAATTGAAAGCTGCCGAAGTATTAACCGCCAACTACTTTTACAATGCCATTTTAATAAACGATGGTCATATGCAGTTTACAACGCAGGCGTTGCCCTGGGAGGCGCAGTTAACCAGTTACCGCGATGCTGCGGTGATAAACGCCAATAATGACAGTCTGCCCGATCTGCTATTGGGTGGCAATTATTATGAGAACAATGTGGAAATGGGCAGGTATGATGCCGATTGGGGAAGCCTCTTAATCAACAAGGGAAACAACCGGTTTGAAGTGGAAAGGTCCAACGGTTTATCCATAAAAGGACAGGTGCGTCGCATACAAAAAATTGAGATTGCCCAAAAAGATGCGTTTGTGCTGGCCCGCAATAACGACAGTGTTATGGTGATACGGTTTTCAAAATAATGGCACATAAATATCGGTGAACCACCGGGTGGTATCAGGTTCTGCGCTTCTATCAGTTATAAGCTGTTGAAAGGGAAGCGCCATCAGCGTTCTGTGATAATCCTGTACATATAACTGAAACTGCTGCAATGCCTGCTTAACTGTGGCATCGCCTCCATGAACCCGGGTAACCCAAAAGCGGTTCAGGGGAATCCGCGTATTGAAAAAACGCCCGTTGGCAGGGATCTCTCTGTTGAGAGGAAGCGCCACCATTAACTGATAGCCGAAAGGATTTAAAGGCGTAATATTCATGATGGGAATACCGGTCTGTTTTGCCTGCTGCGCAGTACTGTACTTTTTTAAATCGCTTATCAACGAATAAATATCTTCAACAGAAGGACAGACAGCCTGGTATTTTTTTGTGCTGATGAGGAATGAGTCTTTGAAAACTGTTTCCTGGATGGAAATACCGTATATATTTTCTTTTTTCTCAGCAAATGACTTGAAGTGACTGAGCACCGCAGCCATATTGTTTTTTAAGTTAATGGCCTGCCGGTAATGTTGAATACGTGTGAGGGGATTAAGTGCCGTAGGATAACTGCACGTCCATAGAATGGTTGAAGAGTCGCCGCCAGCCGGCAATAGGTGCAGGGTACTGTTAATAGATAATTTGTTATGACGAATGTTTATCTCAAGCGTATTCACCAGCTTTTTTGTGATCACATAACTGCCATTTTGAAACAGAAAGCTGTTGCTATGCCATGAAGAGCCCGGCCACCAGTTTTTCCATTTTTCTTCAGTGGCCATATTTCTGTAGGCGCCAGGTATGGTACAATTAACAGGAGTACTCTGCACAATTTCAAGGCGGGCAGGTATAAAAAGATAAATACTTGCAAATGCCGCAATAATGATAAAAGCCGGTACCAATATCCATTTTTTCATAGCGCCAATTGAACGATCTGTATTTGCAAAATAGCGAATATTGGTATTACGGGCAACCGCTTATTGAACGTCTTTTTGATGATCGAGGATAAACTGAATGATGTCTTCAAGTGATGTATTAATGCGCGCAATGGCATCGGTAATATCGTCACGGTTTACCTGGGCGGCGAAGGAAGGTGTTTTTAATTTTTTCAACACGCTTTTTACGTCCATACCGTCGTATTTCGTTGGTCGAATAAGGGCCGAGGCATGAATAAAACCGGATAATTCATCAAACACATAGATCATTTTATCCATAGTGTTATTGGGTTCTACACCAAAATACCGGGGGCCATGCGACGCAATGCAATGGATCACTTCAGGGTCTATATTACGGCGTTCCAGTTCTTCAACTATTACCCGGCAATGGTCGTCGGGATGTTTTTCCCAGTCGGCGTCGTGCAGCAGACCGGCCAGTTCCCATTTGCGGGCGGTGAGTTCCTCAGCCTGTTCTTTTTCAATGGCCCAGGCTTTCATCACCGCGGCCACCTGTTTCATATGGAGGCGCAGGCGATCGTTGGGCACCCATTCGTTTAACAATTGATGAGCTTCTTCAACAGGCATCAGGTTTCCGGTATTGGCAACATCACCAAACGTGTTGCGACCATGAAGGTGGATGGACATGGTTAACGAACTGGTTTTTGGTTCTTGACAGGTTGTAAGATACTGATTTCATCCAACTGACGCCAAACAGCCTTCCTGCCGCCGGTTTCCGCCAAATAAAGGCCTTAAAATGCCCGCCGAGTGCGGTTTTTAAGCAGCAGTAAAATTATATGTCAAAATATTTATTGACTATCAATCAATTACAAAGATGCGATAAAAAAATAGTCTTCTATTTTCTTGTTGTACCCATTTGAACATTCTATCTTTGCGACCCGTTTTTAGTAACCTTATTAGAGGCGGAAACAGCAAGCGGGATGGCGTTGCTGTTTATTTCTTAACCGGCTGAAGCAATTTTCAGCTAAAAGTTTTTAAAAAATGAGTAAACTACATTTCACTACCCAACATGCGAATGCGGCTACCGTAAAACGCAACTGGTATGTTGTAGACGGTACCAATCAAACCGTGGGACGCATGTGTGCGAAAATAGCAGCTATTCTTCGTGGTAAGAATAAGCCCTACTATACGCCACATGTTGATTGCGGAGACTACATTATCGTTATCAATGCCGAGAAAGTAAAATTCACCGGTAACAAAACTGAAGAAAAAGAATACCTGACCTTCTCAGGTTATCCCGGTGGTCAAAAAGCTGAAACAGCCCGCGAGCTGCTGCGCCGTCGTCCGGAAGTAGTAGTAGAAAGAGCGGTAAAAGGTATGTTGCCTAAGAATCGCCTTGGCCGCAAAATGTATAAGAAATTATTTGTGTATGCCGGCGACCAACACGAGCATGCTGCACAGAAACCTCAATCATTAACTTTCTAATTGTCTGCAATACATGGAAAAGCAAAAAAATGCCGTAGGTCGTCGTAAAGAAGCTGTGACACGAGTTTGGTTGTCACGTGGAACCGGTAAGATCACCGTAAACGATAAAGACTACAAAGAATATTTTTCACTGGTATATCTGCAAAACCAGGTGGAGCTGCCTTTAAAAGCAACTCAGTCTTTAGATAAATTTGATGTAAAGATCAATGCTGCCGGTGGTGGTATGAAAGGTCAGGCTGAAGCTGCGAAACTGGGCATCGGTCGTGCTTTACTCGAAATAAGCGCTGAATACCGTCCTGCTTTAAAAGCAGTTGGGGTACTGAAACGCGATCCGAGATCTGTTGAACGTAAGAAATTCGGTCACAAAAAAGCTCGTCGCAGCTACCAGTTCAGCAAACGTTAATCCATACCGGCGCCTCCGCCAGTTGGCGGAGAGCGTTTTGGAAACGCTTGTGGTCATTATCAAATTTTCAAAAACACATTTTCAACTTAGATAAATGGAAAATAACACTTCATTGCAACAGCAGCTCCTGGATGCCGGTGTACACTTTGGTCACCTGCGTAAGAAGTGGAACCCAAAAATGTTGCCTTACATTTTTGCTGAAAAGAAAGGCATTCACATCATTGATCTGAATAAAACTACCGAACACCTGACTGAAGCAGCTGCTGCCTTAAAGCAGATTGCCCGCAGCGGTAAAAAGATCATGTTCGTGGGCACCAAAAAACAAGCTAAAGAAATTGTTACCGAGTGCGCCCGTAAAATAAACATGCCTTTCGTTACTGAGCGTTGGTTAGGTGGTATGTTGACCAACTTCAACACCGTTCGTAAGAGCGTTAAGAAAATGCAGAGCATTGACAAAATGCTGACTGAAAGCACTGCAGACGTTCTGACTAAAAAAGAGAAATTAACCCTCGGTCGCGACCGTGATAAAATGGATAAAGTACTGGGTGGTATCAGCCAACTGGGCCGTGTACCCGCAGCTTTGTTCATCATCGACATCGGTCACGAGCATATTGCTCTGGCTGAAGCCAAAAGACTGGGTATTACCACTTTTGGTATGGTTGATACCAACTGCGATCCTAATAAAGTTGACTTTGCGATCCCTTCAAACGACGACGCTACAAAGTCTATCGCAATCATCACTCAATATATCACTGCCGCTATAGCTGAAGGTCTTGCTGAAAGACAAGCTGCTAAAGACGAAGATGCTGACGATCAGGCAGATGATGAAAAAGAAAAGAAAGCACAACGTCTGCAAGCCGAAGCGGAAGCTGAAGGTGGTCGTGGCCGTGGTGGTAACAGCGGTGGCGGTGGCCGTGGTCATGGCGGCGGCGGCGGTAATCGCGGCGGTGGTCAAAACAGAGGCGGCGGTGGCCAAAGCAGAGGCGGCAATCGTCCTGGCGGTAACCGTGGACCTGGCGGTGGTAGAAGATAAACCCTGACCGTAGTCTAAGGGAAGGGCTCTGCGAAATCCTGAGCGAAGTCGAAGGATGGGCGATAAGGATCCCAACTGCAGTACTACTTTCGGGCTTTACTTGCGTCGCACTCTTGTACTGTTTGTACAGTCCTGAGCAGAGTCGAAGAAAGAATTAATAAAATGAAAATGATTCCTAAACAGATATCGTGAGTTAATTCAGGTTATTTGTGGGGATCATTTTCAAATTTTCATAATATTTAAATTATCTATTTTATATGTCAGGAGTTGCTATTACTGCCGCTGATATTAACAAGCTTCGCCAAATGACCGGTGCAGGCATGATGGATTGCCGCAAAGCATTGACAGAAACCAATGGCGATTTCGAAGCTGCTATTGACTGGCTTCGTAAAAAAGGCGCCAAGGTGGCCGCACTGCGTGGCGATCGTGAGGCAAAAGAAGGTGTGGTGCTGGCTAAAACAACAGCCGATAATAAAACCGGTATCGCTATCTGCCTGAGCTGCGAAACTGACTTCGTTGGTAAAAACTCTGATTTCATCGCTTTTGCACAAAGCATTATAGATGCAGCTGTTGCCGGCAATGTAAAAAGCCTCGATGAGCTGAATGGAATTTCTATCAATGGCGCTAAAGTTGCCGACCTGGTTAACGATAAACTGGCCAGCATCGGTGAAAAGATCGGTATCACTAAATTTGAGCGTGTTGATGCTGACTACGTAGCTTCATACATCCACGGTGCTAACCGTATAGGCGTATTGGTGGGTATGACCAAAGCTGCTGCAGAAGCCGGTAAAGACGTAGCTATGCAAATTGCTGCTATGAACCCGGTTGCTGTTGATGCAAGTTCAGTTTCTCCTGCAACAATTGAGCGTGAGCGCGCCATCGTTACCGAGCAGATCAAAGCTGATCCTAAAATGGCCGGTAAACCTGATGATATGATCAACAAGATCGCAGAAGGTAAATTGAACGCATTCTTCAAAGAAAGCACCCTGGTAAACCAGGCTTTCGTAAAAGATAATTCTAAAACCGTTGGTGACTACCTGAAAAGTGTTGACGGCGGTTTACAGGTTACCGAATTCAAGCGTGTAGCTTTAGGATAAGGTAATTCAGATTAAAATATAATAAAAGGGAGCATCCGTAACAGGGGTTCCCTTTTTTATTTGCCCTAAAATACCATTGTGGGCAACACATTTTATAAAAGCTGCAAAACGTTAATAAAAAATCCTTTCTTTGCACAGCCCTTTGAGAACTAAATTGGCTGTTCTTGGTTCTTAGTTTTTGTTTAGCGTTGGTTAAAACTGGAATTTGACAATCAAAAAATAAAAAGGTCATTCATACATGCTACCAAAGTACAAGCGCATTTTAGTAAAGCTTTCCGGTGAATCGTTAATGGGCGATAAGAGTTTTGGAATGGACCCCGCTATCCTGGCACAGTACGCGCACGATATAAAAGAGGTGGCCGAGCTGGGTGTTCAGGTAGCTGTTGTTATTGGCGGAGGTAACATTTACCGGGGAATGAATGAGGCAGAAACAGGCATTGAACGCGCTCACGGCGATTATATGGGCATGCTGGCCACGGTTATCAATGGAATGGCTATGCAGGCCATGCTTGAAAAAATTGGGGTTTTTACGCGTTTACAAAGCGCCATTAAAATGGAGCAGATCGCAGAACCCTATATCCGTCGCCGCGCTATCCGGCACGTTGAAAAAGGAAGAGTGGTGATCTTTGGCGCCGGAACTGGTAACCCTTACTTCACTACCGATACAGCCGGTTCATTGCGTGCCATTGAAATACAGGCCGATGTGATCTTGAAAGGCACCCGTGTTGATGGTATTTACACCGCCGATCCTGAAAAAGATCCTACTGCTAAAAAATTCGAGACCATCACCTTCCAGGAATGTATTTCCAAAAACCTGCGGGTAATGGATATGACGGCGTTTACACTGTGTATGGAAAATAAACTCCCTATCATTGTGTTTGACATGAACAAACCCGGAAACCTGCGCCGGGTGGCCTGTGGCGAAAAAGTAGGCACGCTGGTGAAAGCATAAGCAGCTGATAAACATTAACTTAAATTTATTAGCCGGCCTTTTTGCATTTATGGAATTAACGTATTAAATTTCCAATAAGAAAAACCACCAATCTGGTGGTTTTTTCATTACCTCCTGGTCTAAGATCCCATGAAAAAATAGTGCTGTGTATGAAAGAAGATCACCCTTTGTGATGCGGTGTTTATTCTAATTCCGAAGCCGTTATGAACTGTTTATTGGTTTTACTGGGGTACCAGATGTATGTTGGGGTTATGGAAATTATTGTCTTCCTGCTTGGCGGGGTAGCATTGGGCTTCTTTATTCATTTCTTTCTGGTGAGCCGCAGAACCATGACTATAAACATTCCCAGGCCCGAACCGCCCATTATTGCTGATGCTGCTTTTCAAAATACCGACGAATGGCGCGTGAAGTATTACGAGGAAATGGAAATGCAGGAAAAGATACAAATGAAATTACGCCGTGACCTCGATACAGTGCGAGACAACGAAGAATTACTGACAATAGAAGTAGAAGAACTGCACAAAGAATTAAAACGCCGGCATGATATGCCGCCAGTACAGCCTGTTATTGTACATGCCGGTTTACAGGAAGAACAGAGTGAAGAATACCTGGTGCGTTTGCAAAAAACACAGGATGCCCTGGGGGAACAAAATCAGCAGATCACTTTATTGCTCGACCAGATTGAACTGTTAAAGCAAACAGAATACAAGCATATTGACACCATTAAAGCCAATGAAGAACTGAATAACCGGTTAAATGACATGCTCATGGTGCTCAGCAATAAAGACGCCCGTATTCATGAACTGGAACAGCACAATTTGTTGTCAGAAGAAATGGAAGAACGGATGCAAAAGGCTTATGAGGAATTTAATGCCATCCGCGAAAAATTATCGAAGGTAGAAAGTCTCTCAAACCCGCCCAGCCGCCAGTATGAGTGGGAAGAATTGCAACAGAATCACTTCAAACTCATCAGGGAGTTTGACGAATACAAACAAAAACACCTCGAGTTGCTGGAAGAGAACCAGCGGCTATCCAGGCTTTTAGCCGATACAGAAGAAAAGCTGCGTGAATCGAATTTTCAGCGGCAGCAGTTACAAAAAAAGATCACCTTCCTCGAAGAGCTGAACCGTGATCTGCAACAGATCTCAGAACACAATAAAAAGCTCGAGAATCAACTCCGGCGCATGAGTGAAATAGAAGTGATGCTCGCCCGGGTACAGGGCAAAAGCGGCGGCAAAAGCAGCGATGCGCCCCCGGAGTAAGGTAATGTGAAACGCTTACTTGAAACGTGAAAGAGCTCGTGATTTACCTCTCCATTCCTTCAACCTTTTCAACGTGTTGACTTATTAACTCCTCAACTCCTAACTAATTCATAACGGGCATGATCAAAATCAGTGAGGTTAATTTCAGATGCAATTAACTTTGTGTCATTAAATAAAGCCTATGCCATCCACCATTGCAGATATACGTAAAGATTATAAACTACAATCATTATCGGAGAAAGATGCGGCCCCTGATGCCATTGTCCAGTTCAATACCTGGTGGCAGGAAGCCATACAAAGCGAAATTGACGAGGTAAACGCCATGACGCTGGCCACGGCATCGGCAGACGGCATACCGGCTGCGCGTATTGTGTTGCTGAAAGGGTTTGATGACCGGGGATTTGTGTTTTTTACCAATTATGAAAGCTTTAAAGGAATGCAACTGGCCGAAAACCCACGGGCATGCCTGGTATTTTTCTGGAAAGAACTGGAGCGGCAGGTACGCATTACCGGACTGGTTGAAAAAGTAAGTGACGCAGAAAGTGATGCTTATTTTAACAGCCGGCCAGAAGGCAGTCGTATTGGGGCCTGGGCATCGCCTCAAAGCCAGGTGATTGAAAGCCGGGAATGGCTGCAGGAAAGGGAGAAAACATATGCTAAAGATTTCTCTGGCAAACCGTTACAACGCCCGGCTCACTGGGGCGGGTACAGGGTAAAACCTGTTACCATCGAGTTCTGGCAGGGCCGTCCCAGCCGTTTACACGATCGTTTGCAATATACCCTGGAAGGTAATAATGAGTGGAAAATAGAGCGTTTGGCGCCTTAATCAGTTAACAAGATTGAAAAGTTAACAGGTTAACAAGCAAGCTCGTTAACCTGTTAACAAATGCCTACTTCTTTTTGTCAGCGGCAACAGCCTTTTTTACCCTTGCAGGGCGGCTTTTTCCGTATGAACCTTTAAAGGTTTTACCTTTTTTCGTTTTTTTATCTCCTCTACCCATGTTATGTGTTTATTAAAGTGAATTGTTTAGAAATGCAAAAATAAAAAAAGCTCCGATACTTCGCATGCAGTAACGGAGCCTTTCGTGCGTAAGGCAGAAATTATAATTTAGCCTGCAATTCTTTACCAGCTTTGAAACGGGCAACTTTTTTAGCTTTAATCTTAATCACAGCACCGGTTTGCGGATTACGACCATTGCGAGCTGCTCTTTTTGATACAGAGAATGTACCAAAACCAACCAGGGTAACTTTACCACCACCTTTTAAGGTTTTAGTAACTGCTTCAATAAAAGAATCAAGAGCAGCATTAGCCTGTGTCTTAGTAATGCCTGAATCATCGGCAAGTTTTGCAATTAATTCAGCTTTGTTCATAGTGTGATTTTTTAAAAATTATGCAGAGACAAATTTAGCCGGTTTTTGCTTGAAACAAAATTTTTTGGTCGAAAAATTAACATTTGATAAAATGCTGAAAGCCGCTTGGGGTAAGGTTTTTAGCAAATTGAAATGTTTTGTAATACGTTTTGTGAATTGATGTTACACGCTGAAATGCTGTAGGGCCTTATGTTTCATGCGATACCCGCTGAAATGCTGACGGGTAAAGGGTTTCGTGGAATATACAATAAATTTAGCTTGACAGGCTATTAAAATATTCTTATCCACACTCAGTGCACAACCTCCATTACTGTACGGAATGCAATGAAACGATCGCCCCATTTATCGAATGATCTTCTTTGCAATGCAGGTGCAAATTCCTCTGTAAACAGATAGTAATTCTCCAATGAAGGAGCGAAATATTGAATTACAAAGGTCATACCTTCCGTATCATCCTGCTCCAGTAACCTGAACATTTTCCATTCTGTAAACAATCCCAATGCCATAATCTCGGGTATATGTTCCTGAAGTAGCCATTGCAACCACCTCTCCTCTATAAAAGGATCGATGTTAATGGTGTTATTGTATACGATCATGGTAAATGTGTAACAAAAATCAGGTAATAGTGTTGTGATAAACGCAGATAAGCTGTAAAAATTACATTTGTTACGCTTTTGTCAATTCCAGGTACACAGGACAATGGTCGCTGTGTTTAACATCATGGTAAATATCTGCTCTTTTTAACCGGCTGCGCAGGGGATCGGTGGCTGTAATATAGTCGAGCCGCCAACCCTTATTTTGTTCCCGTACTGTGGGAAAACGCTGACTCCACCAACTATACCGGTGTGGTTCTTTGTTGAAAACACGAAAGGTATCTATCCAGCCGTTCTGTAAAAATTGATCCATCCAGGCTCTTTCCTCAGGTAAAAAGCCCGAAGTATTTTTATTGCCTTTGGGATCATGAATATCTATTTCGGTATGTGCAATGTTGTAATCGCCGCACAATATCAGGTTGGGATATTTGTTTTTCAGTGTTTCAAGGTAAGTATGAAAATCATTTAACCACTGGTATTTGAATGTTTGCCGCACATCGCCTGTTGTACCAGAGGGGAAATAGGCATTTATAAGTCTGATATCGCCAAAATCAAGTTGTATTACTCTTCCTTCCTCATCACTTACGGCATGTAGGTTACCGTATTCAACATGATCGGGTTTTATTTTTGTAAGAACCGCCACACCACTGTATCCTTTCTTTTGTGCCGAAAACCAGTAATCCTCGTAACCGCAATCGATGATCTGCTGGCGGTTAACATTGTCTTTGGTGGCTTTTGTTTCCTGCAAACAAATAATATCTGCCGGATCGGTTTTTAACCAATCGCAAAAACCCTTGGTCATGGCAGCTCTTATGCCATTCACATTATAACTAATAATGCGCATGTTTTTTTGTTTAATTTGGCTGGCAATTTACATTATTGATATGGAAGCCGCTTCAGCTAAGAAAAAGATTGAGCCGATAATACCACCGAAAGAACAGGTTTACTTAGAAGGACCTAAAAGCCGTCGCTATGAATTGGGTTTTGCCTGGCGTGTGTTCAGGCAATTCATTAAGGGATTTCGTACACTTCACTTTGCAGGACCTTGCATAACCGTATTTGGGTCTGCCCGGTTTAAGGAAGATCATCCTTATTATGATGCTTCGCGGGAGTTTGGAAAACGCATTGCCGAAATTGGTTTTACCACCATGACGGGGGGCGGACCGGGTGTTATGGAGGCAGCCAACCGCGGCGCCTTTGAAAATGGCGGACCTTCGGTAGGCTGTAACATTCAATTGCCCTTTGAACAACAAGCCAACAAGTACACGAACAAATCCATCACATTCGAACATTTCTTTGTTCGCAAAGTACTGATGGTTAAATACTCATATGCATTCATCATTATGCCTGGCGGTTTTGGTACCATGGATGAATTTTTTGAAACATTAACCCTCGTGCAAACAAAAACCATTACCCAGTTCCCTATTGTGTTATTTGGTAAAGAGTATTACAGCAACCTGTGGAATTATGCCGAGTTTATGGCCCAGCAAGGCACCATTAGTCGCGACGATATGAAACTGGTATTGTTAACCGATAGCATTGATGAAGCCATGGATCATATTCGCACATACATAAACCAGAACTATAAAGTAAAACCCCGCAAACGTTTCTGGTGGTTGTTTGAAAAACGGTAACAGAAATGTAAGTAAGTTAAAAGGGGCAAAGCAGAATATCCGCTTTGCCCCTTTTAACTTATATTAATTATTGGTAATTATTTTTTCTTTCTGGGTGGTATATTAACACCCAGGTTTAAAATAAGCTCATAGGTACCGAATGCCTGGTGCGCTTCACCTCTGTAAATATTCAGGTGTGAATACCGGGCATAATCTATTTTGTGAGCAAATTCAAGGTAAACATATTTGTAGAAGGTTGCTCTTACCGCTTGTTCCACACCTACATTCCAGCCGCCGAACTGAAAATCAGGGTGGTTTTGGAAGCCGTCCAGGCTGTTATCAACGTGTGGGAGCACAGGACCAATTCCGGCTTTGCCTAACATATCTACCCTAAGGTTTCCATTTGTTTTCTCGTATAAATGCCAGCGTTTTACAACATTGAACAGCAAAAAGTTGGCGCCATTGTTCAGGAAATAATAGAATCCATTCTCTTCAGCCCAGTTTACTCTTTCATCAATAGGTTTGCCGTCTTTTTTTCCTGTACGATGCGCTTCCTGGCGATCTATAATATACTTGGTATGATCGAAGTTGATTTCAAAACCGAGGTCATCTTTTATGAAATAACCAAGACGGTAGTTGTACTGCGGAATAGTCAGGGCCCTGTTTAAAAGCCCCTCATTCCATCCTGGATGGTCATGAGCACGAACACCCTTAAAGGTGTAGTTACTATTAAGTTCAGGTTGTACTATGTGCAGGTTGCTTTGGGTATACCATTCCTTATTATAACCCCAGGAAAAATAGAATTCTCCTTTGTGGGACGGATACTTTGATTGAGCTGCTGCAATAAAAGGCACGATCAGGGAGGCTATTGCCACAATAGCACTACTACGGAAATTTCTCATTACGCTACAATTAAAGGCATTTTCAAGGGAACGTTGCCCAAACGAATTTGCTTGTTTTAATATTGTGAATTAAGCCCTACAAATTATTACACATCATACTCCAGAACCGGGCGCAGCCAGCGTTCCACATCTTCAACCTGCATATTCTTGCGGCCGGCATAATTGACAACCTGGTCTTTCTGGATCTTTCCTAAACCAAAATACTGGCTTTGTGGATTGCCAAAATACCAGCCGCAAATGGAAGAGGCAGGATACATAGCCAGCGATTCTGTCAATGTAATTTGCGTAGCCTGCTCACCACCCAGTAAATTGAATAATTTATATTTTTCAGTGTGATCGGGACAGGCAGGATAACCTGGCGCTGGCCTGATACCTGAATAGGATTCTTTTATCAACTCTTCATTGCTAAAGTGCTCATCTTTTGCATAACCCCAGAAATCCTTTCGCACTTTTTCATGTAACAATTCAGCAAAGGCTTCGGCAAGCCTATCAGCTAACACCTGTAACATGATTTTGTTGTAATCATCGTGATTTTCTACAAACTTTTTTATGTGGGACTCTATGCCGTGAATTGTTACTGCAAAAGCACCCATGTAATCGGAGGTCCCCCCACTGGAGGAGGTGGGTTTTATAAAGTCAGCTAAAGAAAAGTTAGGCTGCCCTGGAGCTTTTTTATTCTGTTGGCGCAAATGCTCAAGACGTGCTAATTCTTTTCCATTGTCGTCATAAATAAAGGTAGAGTCTTTACCGTCTCCGGCGGCATGCCAGAAACCGATAACACCGCGGGCGGTTAACCATTTCTCTTTAATAATGGTTTTAAGCAGCTCATTGGCATCCTCAAACAGTTTGGTAGCTTCTTTTCCTACTTTTTCATCCTGCAAAATAGCCGGGAACTTACCATGTAACTCCCAGGCAATAAAGAACGGGCCCCAGTCAATGTAGTCTACCAGTTCATTCAGATCGTAATTATCAAATATGCGGGTGCCGGTGAATTGCGGAACGATTGGGGTAAAGCTGTTCCAGTCAATGGCAACTTTATTTTTTTGCGCTTCTTCGAATTTCAGGTATTGCTTGGCGGTTTTTTTGCTGGCAAAATCATCGCGCAGCTTTTGGTATTCCTTGCCAACGTTTGCCAGGTAGTCGGGTTTTTGCTCTTTGCTTAACAAGGAGCCGGCTACAGTAACGCTTCGGGAAGCGTCCAGCACATGCACCACCCCATTTTCATATTGCGGCGCTATTTTAACGGCCGTATGCATGCGGGAGGTGGTAGCGCCACCAATCAGCAGGGGCTGGTTCATGTTGCGGCGTTTCATTTCGTGCGCCACATGCACCATTTCATCGAGTGAGGGCGTAATAAGGCCGCTTAACCCAATGATATCTACTTTTTCTTTTTGTGCTGTTTCGAGTATTTTATCGGCAGGCACCATAACCCCCAGGTCAATGATGTCGTAGCCGTTACAACCTAATACAACCCCTACAATGTTCTTTCCGATATCGTGTACATCGCCTTTGACAGTGGCCAGTAATATTCTTGCTGCACCGGCGCCTTCCTCATTCTGTGTACCAGCTGCTAAATGCGCCAGGCGGCGTTGTTCCTTTTCTGCTTCAATAAACGGAGTAAGAATGGCTACTGATTTTTTCATCACGCGCGCACTTTTTACCACCTGGGGCAGGAACATTTTACCACTTCCGAAGAGGTCGCCCACCACGTTCATGCCGTTCATGAGAGGCCCTTCAATAACATCGAGTGGCTTGGGGTATTTCTGTCTGGCTTCTTCCGTATCCTGGTCTATATAGTCTGTAATGCCGTTTATGAGTGCATGTTTAAGACGTTCTTCAACTGAATTGCTGCGCCAGGCTTCGTTCTTAACTTCGTTCTTGTCTTTTGCTTTTACCGTTTCTGCAAAAGCGATCAGGCGATCGGTAGCATCTTCACGGCGGTTCTGTATCACATCTTCACACAGCTCGCGTAACTGTGGTTCAATTTCATCATAAACGATCAGCTGGCCGGCATTGACAATGCCCATATCCATACCTGCTTTAATAGTATGGTACAGAAAAACGGCGTGCATGGCTTCACGTACAGGTTCGTTACCGCGGAAGGAGAAGGAGATATTACTTACCCCGCCACTGATTTTGGCCAGGGGCATCTTTTGTTTAATGATGCGGGTGGCTTCAATAAAATCAACGGCGTAGTTGTTGTGCTCTTCGATACCTGTTGCTACTGCAAATATGTTGGGGTCGAAAATGATATCCTGGGGATCGTAACCGACTTCTTCAGTTAAGATCTTATAAGCCTTTTCACAAATGTCAACCCGGCGTTGCAGCGTATCTGCCTGGCCATTTTCATCAAATGCCATAACCACTACCGAGGCGCCATACAGCTTACAGATATTCGCTTCACGTTTGAACTTTTCTACTCCCTCTTTCATGGAAATAGAGTTTACGATACATTTACCCTGAACGCATTTTAAGCCTGCCTCGATGATCTCGAATTTTGAACTGTCGATCATCACGGGGATCTTGGCTATATCGGGTTCACTTTGCAACAGGTTCAGGAAGGTGGTCATGGCTTTTACGCCATCCAGCAGGGCATCGTCCATGTTTACATCCAAAACCTGGGCGCCACTTTCTACCTGTTGACGGGCTACGCTAAGCGCTTCTTCATACTTGTTTTCCCTGATAAGCCGGGCAAACTTTTTAGAACCGGTCACATTGGTACGCTCCCCTACGTTCACAAAGTTTGTTTCAGGACGAATAACAAGAGGTTCTAACCCCGAAAGCCGCAAGTATGGTTTTATCGATAAGTTGGCTGACATATGCTGTTTTACCTTTTAGGAATTTTGAAACCGATCGGTTCGCGGGCAGGCGGTGTTTCCTGCACCAGTAATTCCTTTAATATTTTAAGAATAGGTCGCAAATTGCGACCTCAAAGATTTCTAACCTTATAAAGCCGATTCCAAAACCGGTAAAGGCCTTGGTTTAAAGTTGCGAACGTGATCTGCAATATGTTTAATGTGGTCAGGCGTTGTACCGCAACAACCACCCACAATATTTACAAAACCTTCACGGGCCCATTCTTCCAGGAAGTGAGCAGTTTGCTCAGGTTGTTCATCATATTCACCCATTGCGTTGGGTAAACCTGCATTGGGATAAGCTGAGGTAAAGCAAGAAGCTATCTGGCTTAACTCCTCAATATGCGGCCGCATTTCCGCAGCACCTAAAGCACAATTCAACCCAATGGAAAGCGGTTTGGCATGCATTACTGATGTATAGAAGGCTTCCAGTGTTTGTCCGCTCAGGGTACGGCCCGATGCATCGGTGATAGTACCACTGATCATGATGGGAATTTCCTTCTGATTTATATCAACGAAATATTTTTTAATGGCGTATATGGCTGCTTTGGCATTCAGCGTATCGAAAATGGTTTCGATCAGCAGCAGGTCAACGCCGCCATCTACCAATCCTTTTACCTGTTCGTAATAAGCACTTACGGCTTCATCGAACGTAAGGGCCCTGTATCCAGGGTTATTTACATCGGGCGATAAAGAGAGTGTTTTATTAAGCGGACCGATAGCACCGGCTACATAGGCCCTTTCCCGGCCACCTTTCTCGGTTGCAGGATCGGAAAAGAATTCCTGTACAGCCTGTTTGGCAATTTTAGCGGCTTCGAAGTTCAATTCATAGGCCAGCGGTTCCATGTGGTAATCTGCCAGCGATATGCGTTGCGCATTGAACGTATTGGTTTCAATGATATCAGCCCCTGCTTCGAGGTATAATTTATGAATGCCTTTAATGATGTCAGGTTGTGTAAGCACCAGAAGGTCGTTATTGCCTTTGAGGTCGCTTGCCCAGTCTTTAAAACGTTCGCCGCGATAATCAGCTTCTTCAAGCTTATGCCGTTGGATCATGGTGCCCATGGCGCCATCGATGATCAGGATCCGTTCTTTCAGACTTTGTTGTATTGTTTTCATGCTGCCCTCCTTTTATTTTCAAAACGTTTTATGTTGATGAGCAGAACCGGACGAGTGAGGTGTTTGCCAGACGGCGAAACGATGTCGATAGTAGTTACTATCGGCGACTCCTTAATAGCGAACCGAACTTGTAAACGTTGGGAAACTGTTTTAGCGAGAGTTTCTTGTCGTTTATTAGTTCAGTTTTAGCATTTGCCCAATATTATCAGGATGCCAGTTACCGGATCCCAACCTGCTCAGGATGCATAGGCCGAACAATAAACAAATCCGCCTATGCGGAT
>NZ_JBJMLX010000318.1:0-9636 GCF_045805085.1 Niastella sp. | reverse complement strand
GTCAATATCCCCTTCAAGACCAGTAATTTTCAAGTGACGTCCTTTATTTGTTAAACTAAGAATACCTTTTGCATATGGCTTGGTTTTTCCAATCTGTTTTTTCCAAACAATGTATTTACCA
Source organism: Niastella sp. (assembly GCF_045805085.1). Taxonomy (NCBI): domain Bacteria; kingdom Pseudomonadati; phylum Bacteroidota; class Chitinophagia; order Chitinophagales; family Chitinophagaceae; genus Niastella; species Niastella sp. The sequence continues at coordinate 9,515 of NZ_JBJMLX010000318.1, read as the reverse complement.
TCGGCTTCAAAGGTTATTATCAAATCTTTATTCATTCTGTCGCCTTTTTCGGATTCAAGTTTGTCGGAAGCACTTAAAGGTTCGCTGAACTCTAAGCCAAAGTAAAGCCAACTTCCTGCTAATTTTTGTCTTATTGTGGCTTCTTGAGCATATATTAAGGAAGTTGTCGAAAATGAAAGTATCAACAATACGACTAAAGAATTTCTTATCATTTGTTTTGAATTAAGTTTAACGCCATCGATCTCTGTTTCTAGCGAATCGAAATCATTTTTAAACTCGATTTCCTGGGTTCCCAGACGTTGTAAGTCCTTTATAGATTTCTGTCATCAGTTCAATTTGTGGGTTCAAAGTATACTTGTGCCTGAATAAATTTCCATGTTTCTTTTTAAAAGAAAGGATATTCGAAAATAATGCTCCATAACGATAAATCATATATTTAAATTGATGAAAATCTATTAAATTATTCAAAAACTGGTTCACAGGGTCTTTTTTATACAGTTTCAAGGTTAAATGAAAAATGGACAACGGGGTCCTCTCTTAAAGGTTTTATAGAGCGATAAAACATTAGTGCTCCTCTATCTGACTTATCTGCCTGAACAAAAACTTCATAAAACCCTTTCTCTTTACATTGAGTAAGCAGATATTGCATTATCCTTTTACCAATACCTTTCCTTTGGAAGGATTTTACAACACCTAGGTCATAAATATAGACTAGCGGTTTATCTGGATAATACTGATCTAAAACATATGCTGTTACTCCCCCGACTATTTGTAGATCTACCTTAGCGACAATTACAAGAAAATTAGGCTGTGCCAGCAGGCTTTGTAAATGATTTGTATCGGGCAATTTAAAGTATGGCATTTCAAAAACCTCACTAAAAACAGTGATAAGTGATTGGAAACTCTCCACTTCATCGGAGAACAGTAGCTTTAAATCAAGATTCATATATATAGTAAATTTGAGTTTGTCTTACACCGGAAAAAAACTTTTTCAAAAAGATTCAACCCATAGATCATTGAATGAACGCAATGAAAAGTTCGGGTGGCCACCCAAGATATACCGAGTTTCCCGATGAAGCCCATAATATCTGGTATAAAACAAGTATAACACCAGGTTTATGGGATTGGCTCTTTTCCCAAAAGGCCGTATACTGCCTGGAAATCAAATAGTGATTGTTATTCTATCTCTGCCAACCTTGCGACAACCTTTGTGTATTGCATCTTATTTTATTCGAGATAGTTATTTATTAAATCAATTAACTTTTGTTCATTTTGGAATATATCTTCTCTTTTTATCCTCATAGCACTAAAAACCGCACCATGTCCTCCGTTATTGATTATTGCTAGAAAAGTACGATTAGTTAATGGGCAAAATTCAATTGTAAATTTATTGTACTTCCCAAATGTTAAGAAGGCTCTATTAAAGGCCTTGTATTCTTGATAAGATATTATAAACCCCTTGTATAAAGGCAAATCTGATACTTGATTACTCGCTAATTCTAAATTACTTTCTAAATATTTTTTAAAATCTTCTTTGTTGTAAAATGATGAATTGTGATTCAAATGATATTTTATAGGATCGAATTTATATTCCCACAATCTTTCATCTTGCTTTAATGGTGTAAATTTATCAATAATAGTATAGGTTTTAAGTTCGGAAATGCTATTTTTAAGAAAGTCACAAGCCAAATTATTAAATAAATTACACATTGAATCAGTCCAGAAGCTTGGAAATCTACTATCAATTGGGTTACTGTAGCTGGAGTATAAAGTAACAAGCTTATCCCATTCTTTCTTTAATTGATCGGAGATGTCGTCCAGCCAGTGAGGATCAGTATAGTAGAATTCTCCATTAATATCGACTTTTTCTTCTTTCCAAAATGGAGTGCCAGATCCATTAATATAAAAATAAAGGGTTTGCATTTGTCGGTTCTTATCTTTTTACAAATATAACCTTATCTAGGAAGGTGAATGGTTTTGGTATGGGAGTTCCTTTGATAAGTATGACAGACTCTGCCCGGATCTATGAATATACGCACACCAGGTAATTCAACGAGTTAATATAAACTTACCACCAATTGCGGCAAAACGCCTTCAGTCATTGGATCTGAAGCCGCTTTTAATTCGAAATTTTATTTGCTGTCCCGCCTCGATGAGCAATAAAGGATGCCTTATGTAGGGATTACAAGAAATTACTTTTTATTTCGTATAATTAATATCGCCAGTAAACAACTTATACCTCCTAATATATAAACAGCCTGATAATTATACCATCCTGCTATCAGGCCAGCTAAGGGTCCTGCCAGCCCTAAAGCAAGATCAAAGAAGGCTGCATAAGCTCCTAATGCAGTACCTCGCATCTGTGGCGATACTTTTTTTATAGCTATTACTCCTAATGATGGGAAAATAAGAGAAAAACCTATTCCAGTTAAACTACAGCCTATGATCGCATTTGCTTTAGAAGCAGAAAAGCCCATAAGGAATTGACCTGTAACTTCGATAATCAATGAAATCAAAGCAACTTTATATCCGCCATACTTATCAGGAAAAAATGCAAAAAACACCCTGGTCAATATATAGCATGCTCCAAACAAAATAAATGACAGAGAAGCATCTCCCCAGTTTTTCTCTGCAAAAAACAAGGATACAAACGAGGCAATACAGGCAAACGCCATTGATGAGAAGGCTAAACCAAGACCTTGACCCGCAACCTGTTTTACTACTTTGTAAAAGGGCGTTCTAACCTGTACGGTCGCTACAATAAGTTTGGGAAGTTTACCGGTTGCGAGCCAACTAACAAAAGACAGGATTATAATTATAGCAAAAGCGCTTACAGTACCATAGGTTTTTGTCATCCAAATGCTAAAAGGGGCGCCGATAGCAATGCCGGCATACATGGCGATACCATTCCAGGTCATTACCTTGCCCGAGCGCTCCGGACCAACCAGGCCGATGCCCCAGGTTAAGGCTCCTGTAACCAACATGCTTTCTGCTACGCCATGTATTATTCTGGATAGCAAGATCAGCGCTAATGCCAGTATAGTGTAATGATGTAAAGTAGCTGCAAGCACATATACTATTCCTGCAACTAATACGAATAGTACTCCAGTGTCTTTACTTCTTTTGGCGCCTTTGGTATCTGCAATCTTACCAGAATAGGCGCGCGTTAATAAAGTTGCCAGTGATTGCAGGCCAATGACCACACCGATAATGAGGCTGCCAAATTTTAAATCATTTTGAATGAACCCGGGAAGTATGCCTAAAGACATTCCCATAGTAAGGTAAACTGCAAATACCGAGACTACAATTGGAGTTATTAATTTATAGAAACCGGTATTACTTTTTTGCAAAGTGGCTGAATACATGTTTGTGTCGTTTTATTTAAATAACGATCACAAAACTATAAACGTAGCAGGCCCCGGCAGGCTGTTATTTAATGGCTATTATTGGACAAAACATGGTTTTTGCTTCTAAAAGCAGCGGCAGCCAGGCCAGCATTATTTTTAAAAAAACGAGAGAAGTAAGCCGGATCTTCGTAGCCCAGCTCATATGCAATTTCTTTTACATCCAGATTTGTATAGTATAATAAACGTTTCGCTTCCAGCATAATTTCCTGGTGTATCCAATAGCTGGATGGAAATCCTGTTATTTTTTTAACAACTTCATTGAGATAAAGTGGCGTTATACTAAGTAAGGATGCGTATTCTTTTACTTGTTTAAGCTCTTTATATTTTTTATTTACTAATTTCCTGAACTGAGTAACAATATGATGCTTCTGGATACTGGCCTCGTTTACGGTGTACCGGGAATGCATAATATTGGATGCGATCATAACTATTGTACTTTCCAGAAACGCATTTATCAGGTTCTTTTGTAAAGGCGATCTTTCCCGGGTTAGAACATTTGTCAGTATTGGTATAATATCAAAAATGGCATCTTTTTGCTGTACAGAAACATACTGCTGCATGTGTAAATAAGTATCAAAAACTTCCCGACATCTTTTTGTTACTAATCCAGTCTCTACAAAAAGCCACCAACCACTACAGTCTTTTTGTTTTACAAATCTATGTACCTGTCCGGGAGCTATAAAGCACAGAGAAGCATTGCTTAATTTAATTTCATCAAAGTCTAATTCCAAAACCAGCATGCCTTTTTGCTGCAATATGAACATATAGTGATCATCTCTGTGCGGGCTTTGTATGCCAGTGCTTAATCCCTGAATAGGAACAAGATCAACCCCCAATGGGCCAAGTTCGTCAGTATGTATAGTTATAGCAGGTTTCGCCATAGATGTTCATTCATATTTATGGAAGATCTTATTTTAGTAAGGTAAGCGCACTTTCCAAAGCGGCATCCTTCCTCAAAGACAGTTTATCCAGATTGAATGCTACAGGCACATCCGGTGGGAAGCCTACGCCTTCATATCGATTCCCGTTCGCATATTTGAAAGCCGCTGATGACGTATATACCGAAAGAAAGCCGGGAATAGAAAACTGTCCGTCATTATACACTATCTTGTCGGTAATGGGCCCGGTAGCGCCCCACGTATTTTCTCCCACCACCTTGCCGGTGGGAAGGGTATGCACAGCCATGGCTACTATTTCTGCCAGTGACCGGGTGTAGTTATCTGCCAGTGCGATAATAGGTATATTAAAATCATTTCCCCCGGCAACGGGCTGAACGAATGCCCTGATCCAGGGTGTAAAAGCCAATCGCCCATTGCCACTCTTGTAATGCGTATAACCGATGTGCAAAGGACTGGTTATGAAATGTCCCATCAAAAAATTAAGATCCACCACATCGCCTCCCTTATTATTGCGCACATCTAAAATAATGCCTTTAATATTATCCGGGAGGTTTTGCAACTGGTTGAAAAAATACTGAAGCACCGCTTTAACTCCATTATTGGACGTTGCCGACCACGCTTCTTCCAGTGAAAATTGACTGCACGTAAAATAGAGCACTTGTTTGTTGATGATGGCGCATGCAGCATATAATTGTTCGTTAGCAGCATTTACATATTCACCATACCGATATCCTGCGTCGAAATACCCGGAATCAACCGAAAGATATAAAAACGAGCTATGGAAGCCGGGGGTGTTTTCTTTTCTTTCCAGTGCCGGAAATATATACGACCCATTAATAACAGGGGGTACAAAATTTATGGAATAATGCGCATCGATCAATCCCTTTGTCATTTGCCTGAAATAGATAAGGGAACGTTGCACATCATTGTCGTTTTGTAAATTTAACTGAGAAAATTGTGACCGGAAGCGGTTGTACATGTCATCCCAATTCGTAGTATCCACATCCCAATACACATAATTTGTATTCATATTGTTCCAGAACTGGTCAAATACCTGGCTAAAACTCTCAGGGGGAACATCAGTATTACTGAGCGATGAACTATTCTTTCTGCAGGAAGCAAGATACAGCAATAAAAAGATGGTGACCAGGAACGTTCGTACATGCATAACTTATTTATTTAAGCCTATAAAGGCAGCCCGCAAAAATAACCCCGGTTTGATTGCGTTGTGCTTTTTGATTGATCATGTAATGCTTTTGCATATCGGTAAACGATAGATAAACAGTTGAACCGGCTACAAGCTGCAGCTTCTTTTGAATCTTCCACTCAACCCCCATTCCTGCTGCCCCTCCCCATTCCACCCTGTTATCACGTTGTGAGTTGAATTGATAGCGCTCGTTGTAGACTGCCAGTTGGAACGCCTGTGTTGTTTGGCCCGATGCGGATGTACTTCTGTTTATAGCAAAAAGATCCGGCGTATTACCCTTTACCCGGCCGGATAGCCAGTATGCCACATAGGGGCCAACATCGGCATACATGATTAGCCGTTTGCCCCATACGAAATGCGCCAATACAGGTAACTGAAGATAAGTATTGTTATAATTTGTATACACGCCGCTGAGGGAACCGGTGCGCTCTATGCGGTAGTTCTTTTTAACCAAAGCAGGAAGCGCTTTGGCATAAAGCCAATCATACAATCGTACCTCAACAGGTGTTTCTATAATATAACCAGCCCTACTGGTAATGGTAGTAGCTGAACGATCAGCCATATCGGCCTGTAAATAATTGAATCCGGCCCCACCCTGAAGGCCAATATATACCTGTCCCTTCGCCAACAGAAAGGTAAAAGCCAAATGCGTGAGCAAGAGCAAACTGTATTTCAATATCGCTTTTTTAAAAACAGCCCCACCCGCTTACCGGGAAGGGCTGTTTTATTGATCACCGGTTTTTATTTACTTTTCAATACAACAAATAAACGCTTAATTGACAATGTTTGCAAGGAAAGATTTTACTATAGTTATAGGGTGTATCGATGGGTTGTTTGGCGTAACCACAATGGTAAGTCTTAGCGCTACTGTACCTGCTGTCAGATCATCATATCCCCATAAGTAATTGCTGCTGCTTGTTACCCGGTAATACGTGGTTTTGCCAATAGTCTCAGCAACCATGCCGCTCCTTAATTTTCCGAAAACAGGGCTGGTAGCCAAACTATTTGGTATCATAATATCTACACCGGTAACCTGTACACTGGCAATGCCGGCAACATAAGGATTTACAACCAATGAATACGGGTTTGCCGGTAAAGAAAAACTGTTTTGCGTTGTAGGCGCATTACCACCGCCGGGCGCTGTTGCATAGGTGGTGGTTACTTTCACGGTTGGCCGGGCTGTAAGGTTGAACACGCCCATGATATTATTGTTAGATCCGAAGGGCGCCAAACCAATTACAGATTGACTATTGGGTTGTCCGGGCAGCACCAGTTGCTGGTTCATCAATCCCCCGGAACTAACCTGCGTTCCTGTTAATGAGATTTGCGTATTTATTTTCAGATCTACATCCTGGGTGGTAGGGCTGCTGCCACCCAGGATGCCGTTGAAAAAGCCATTAATGGTATTTCCCAGCGCACCGCTCACTGCGCTCTGATAAGCATCTGAAAGGCCTACCACGTCAGATGCGCCAAAGGCTTCTATCGCCCCTTGAACCAGGGTTCCGCCTAAATTAAACGAGCTGGGTTCTGTGATGGTGCCGGTTAAAGTGCCGGTTTGAGTACCATTGATCGACAATTGGGTTACATTGATAAACTGTCCGTTCCAGGCAATCCCAAAATCAGGGAAATTGTATTGACCTACTACCGGATCATAGGCCAGCTCATACTGGAAGGCAAACCAGGTACCTGTAGATGAGTTGAGCGAAGATATTTGATATACTTTTGAAATAGTGGAGGCATGTGCAGTAGCATCTACCACTTCACCGGCTTCAAAATTGAGCATGGTGGAAGGGACATTACCATATACAGCCAGACCATGGTTCACATAATTGGAATAGACGGTAGTGGCCGGCTGCCAGAGATAAAACCGCACCACCCCTTTATACGGATTGTATATTGCAAAGAACCAGGGAATGCCCGCATTGGATACCACTGCCTTGTTCACTGAAAATGTATTGTAGATCAACTGCCATCCATCAGCGCTATGGTAATCATTTACAATATTGGCATCGATGACCGTGCTTCCGGATGCCCACGGTTTTGGAACTGCGTTGGCCGGATTTGAAGGCATGTAATCTGCAGAGGGATCATCCCAGGTAAAATTTTCACTTTGAATAGTGGCTTTAGCGCTAACAGGCAGGGTAACATTGTTAATTTCCTGTTTTTTACAACTGTAAAGGCATGAGATGCCTGCAAGGAGTATAAAGCATACTACTAACTTTCTCATTGTGCATGGTTTTATAGATTAAAAATAAATGCTATGCTGTACTTATAACAAAATGATGAAGGGAGAGAACTTATGAAGTAGATCTTTCAGGAACATGCGCTTTTATAATATAATGTGCGTGGTGATAATTATTAATATTATAATGCATGTGAAATGTATAAGGTTAATAATAATGTGTCCGAAAGTAAATAAAATAACTATAGCAGGTAAGGCATTAACATCTGGTTAATGAAGTAGTTTAAAAGGAGGGACGTAGTAATTAGCTGTTATTAGCAATTTTATTTGTTGTGTTTTAGCTGATCCAACATTCTTTTTCCGTTTTCGTTATCTGGATTTAATAGAATTGACTTTTCATAGTTTTTTATAGCCATCAGTTTTTCACCTTTTAGCATGTACGCTTCGCCCAGGCTATCATAAACGTTATATGAATTTGGATAGTTTTGAATATTCTGTTTAAATATTTCAATAGCACCATCAATATTGTGCAGGTGTAGTTGCATGTATCCGCAGTTATTTACAAAGTCCTCAGTAGGCTTAATAATATATCCAAATTCTTTGGATAATTTGTTGAAGTGTAATTCGATATCTCTGTAGGTCATTCTGGTTGTATCATAAAAATCTATGAACCAGTTAGTATATAAAAACTTAAGCGCATCAAACATGCTTTTGTATGTAACCGAAAAATGATTTTCATCTGGATATTGCTTAAAATCCCATTTAAAAGATTTTGGGGCATATTGCTTTAATTGTTGAACAAGCAGGTCAACTTTTTGGGTCCCTTCATTTCCAATAGTGAGGAATAATTTTCCTGATAATTGCCTTTGTTGTTTAAGTAATAGACCAAAATCATACAAAAGTTTTACATTGTCATCATGAATAGCCGGACTAATTAAAATTGAAGCCTGAAATAATTCTGGAAATATATTTTTACTATAAAGGGCAAATTGTCCTGCCAGTGAATGTCCCATAAGAATTCTATATGGCTGAGTTCGATAATTTCTATCTATAGCAGGAACCAATTCCTGCTGTATAAATTTTAAAAACTTCCCTCCTCCCTCAGTTGTTGATACAATATCGGAATCTTCTTTTCCATTTAAAACAGGATGTGCCAGATTTAAGTCTTTCCCCCGGTCAATATTTACAATTCCTACAACAATCATTTCAGGAATTCTATTACGGTCGTAGTCAGAAAGATAATCTACCAATTGTGACACATATTTAAAATGTCCATCACCATCAAGCAAATAAATAACAGGATAGGTTTGATTGGTTGAAGTATAGTCGGTCGGAACATGAACCCAAATGCTTCTTTGTTGATTAAGAATTTTTGAGTTCAGTAAAAACGCAATTTCATTACTCGAAGGGATAGTATCTAATTGCGCATTCATGGAATGAGTCAGGAAACAAAACAGGAGTGTTAAAACGAATATTTTGTAAGTTTTTTTTGAAGCCATATTTCAAATATATAATTGTAAGGATTTTGTCCACAAAACTACAGCAAACAAACCGGCACTTTTGCATCAGATTGCAGGAATAAAAAAAGCCTGAAGACCGCGAAGACCTTCAGGCTTGATATAGTAGTGATTAAAAGTCCACCGGCAATACAGCTTATTTCTGACCGGCTGCACTTTTAAAGTCCGTGATGGTCTTTCCATCATAACGATACACTCCATCGGATGCGCCAAACCAAATATTTCCTTTATCGTCCTCTAAAATCCCGGAGATCATTGGTTTATTTGTTATTTCGGTTACAGTTGGCTTTTCATTGGTCAATG
>NZ_JBJMLX010000317.1:0-32933 GCF_045805085.1 Niastella sp. | reverse complement strand
CTGGTATTCAGGTCGTCCAGTACTTTGTTCCAGTTCTCAAAATCTTCGGTTTCTTCCCAAAGATCTTTCAGTTCTGAATTATTTTTGATCCGGTCGATGGCCTGCTGGCATTTGGCAACGATACCGCGAATGGTCAGTAACTGGGCCTTGTGTGCCTTTACCCAATCCTCCGCATCTTCGGGAAAATCTTCAGCCATCCGGTCTTTTGCGGTAGCTATGTACTCAATAGCGGCGAGCGCTTCTATGCACAGGTCCGAGTCGAGATAAGCGTCTTCTTCAATGGTTTTTATTACCTCTATAGCCGAAATTATCCGGTCAATGCCCTCTTCTTCTACGACTGCAACAAAATCTTGGGCGGTGTCATTATCGAAATTTGTATGTCCCCAGGATCCCATAATAAGGTGTTTAATATTAGATTTAAATGCAGGCAACGGGTGTTTGCCGAGGTGCAAAGAAACAAAGTTTGCAGTAAAATCTACTTTTCAGGGCCTTATTTTTACGCAACCTGTCAGGCGTTAGTATTTGTGTTTGTCAAACTTCTGAATACATCTTCCAGGCTTTGTCCACCGGATTGCAGGGAAATAATGTTGAGATTTTCCTGTAATGCAAGTTCCATTACCTGTCGTTGGGCTTCTTTGGCGTTGGTGCACACCAGTTCCCACTCGTTGGTGCTGATCTTGTTGGCTGTTTGCACGCTGCTCAATCTTTCGAGCCAGGCCGGTTCAAGCGGTTCTTTAAAGGTTACCCGCAGCAGGTTGTTGCTGGTAACCTGCTGACGCAGATTACTTAATTTGTCATTGGCCACCAGTTTGCCCCGGTTTATAATAATAACCCGGTCGCAAATGGCTTCCACTTCCTGTAATATGTGTGAGGAAAATAGCACGGTTTTGTTTTGCCCCAGGTTTTTTATCACTTCCCTGATCTCGACTATCTGGTTGGGGTCTAAACCCGTGGTGGGTTCATCCAGGATCAACACTTCGGGGTCGTGTATTAGGGCTGCAGCCAGTCCCACGCGCTGTTTATAACCTTTTGACAACTGGCCGATCTTTTTATTGCTTTCCAGGCTTAACCCAACGGTTTGGATCACGCCTTCTATGCGTTCTTTTTTTGTTTTGGCTGGAACACTATGCACATCTGCGATAAAATCGAGGTACTCGCGTACATACTGATCGTAGTACAGTGGGTTGGCCTCGGGCAGGTAACCAATGGTAGCCTTGGCCTGCAGTGGTCGTTCTTTTACGGCAATACCCGATACTAGGGCTTCGCCTTCATCTGGTTGCAGGTAACCGGTGATGATTTTCATAGTGGTGGATTTGCCGGCGCCATTGGGGCCCAAAAAGCCAACAATCTCCCCCTTGTTAACAGTAAAGCTTACGTTATCGATAGCTTTTTGCTCACCGTATATTTTGGTGAGGTTTTTTACTTCAATTGACATAATTACTGCGCAAATTAGGGAATTTAGCGGCATAAAAAAGCCCCCGACGATATCGTCAGGGGCGTAGCGTTATCTTATTAAAGCGTGCACTATCTTACAAATCGTCATACTCATACAACGAGTCAATATGGGTACCGGCCCGCATTTCAAATACCTGTTTTATGATCCCATCCTTTAACCCATATACCCAGCCGTGGAGGTCGGGTTTGTTGCCTTCTTTCCAGGCCCGTTGAATGATGGAGGTTTTGGCCAGGTTATTCACCTGTTCGCGCACATTCAGTTCAACCAGCCTGTCGGTGCGTGTTTCTTCATCTTTTATCATCTCCAGTTCTTCGCGGTGCAGGCGGTAGACATCCTTTATATTACGCAGCCACATATTCAGCACGGGCTTAAAGTCGTGTTGGGTAGCGGCTGCTTTCACCCCGCCGCAACCATAGTGACCACAAACAATAACATGTTTTACTTTCAGGTGGTTCACCGCATAATCGAGCACACTCAGCAAATTCACATCTGTGTTCACCACCATGTTGGCAATATTACGGTGTACAAATATTTCACCTGGTTGGGTACCCGTAATTTCATTAGCCGGTACGCGGCTGTCGCTACACCCGATCCATAAAAATTCAGGTGTTTGTATATGCGCCAGCCTGTTGAAATATTCGGGGTCATCATGTAGTTTTTCTGAAGCCCAGGCTTTATTTTCCAGTAATAACTTTTCGTATGTTTCCATGATCAGTTTTTTTAGTCTTATGATATTAATTGTCCTGACTATAATAGCATCCCTGTGGTGTTTACAAAAAAGCACAGGCCTTTCTTTCTTTTATACTTCGGCCATTTCTTTTTCAGGAACAATGGGTTTTGCCTTTGCTATTACTTTACTGCCGTTGCCAGAAAAGCCCTGTTCTTTAAAGTGGCTTTTTTTCAATTCAACAGTTATACCTTTCAGGGGTGCGTGTTTTAAAAAGTCCTCTATCACTTCCACTATATCCTTGTCAATAAAATCGGCGCGGGTGGCATCGATAAGTACTGAAGAATTTTCCGGTACCTGTTCAAGCCTGTTCTTAATGATGGGTTTATTCAGGAATGATACATCCTTACGTAAGCGGAACAAATATTTATTGGCATCGCTTACTACCAACACGGCCGATTTAAAATTACTGCGGATAACAAAGAACAAACCCACCACACAGCCTATTAAAATACCTTTTAACAGGTCGGTAAGCAATATGGCTGCAACAGTTAATACAAATGGTAAGAACTGATCCCAGCCCTTTTTATAGAATTTTAAAAACAGCGATGGTTTTGCCAGTTTATAACCGGTGAAGATAAGGATGGCTGCCAGTGCCGACAACGGAATAAGATTAAGCACAGCAGGAATAAAGGCTACTGATAACAGCAACAGGATACCATGAAAAATGGTAGACATTTTAGTTTTGGCGCCGCCGTTGATGTTAGCCGAGGTACGCACTACCACCGACGTGATGGGCAAACCGCCAATTAAACCTGACAACATGTTACCGGCGCCCTGTGCCATTAACTCACGGTTAGTGGGGGTTACCCGTTGATAGGGGTCAAGGTCATCGGAGGCTTCAATATTCAGCAAGGTCTCCAGGCTGGCCACAATAGCTATAGTGATAGCGGTTGTCCATACAACCGGATTCAGGATATGGCTGAAATCAGGAAATGTAAAGAAAGAGATAAACCCATTGAATGAATCAGCCACCGGAATTTTTACCAGGTGCGATTCTTTAATAACCATTTCAGGCGCTACTGATCTTAAGGTTTCATTGATGGCCACAGCGATCAATACCACAACCAGTGGACCGGGCACCAGTTTCAGGATCCTGGCTTTGGGGGCAATGTATTTTTCCCAAACGATCATAAGAGCCAGGGAAACAACACCAATCATCAACGCTCCGGGAAGTAAATGCCTGAGCGACCCAAACAAAGCACTAAAGGTATTGTCTCCGCTTGTTTGTGAAAAAGCTTCATCGCCGGGATAATCTTTATCATACCCCACCATATGGGGGAATTGTTTCAGGATCAATATAAGACCAATGGCGGCCAGCATGCCTTTGATAACACTGGAAGGGATGTAGTCGCCCAGAATACCGGCTTTTAAAGAGCCCAGGATGATCTGGAAAACCCCACCCAGCACAACGGCCAGTAGAAAGGCTTCATATACCTGTAATTTTCCAATGGCCACCACCACAATGGCTGTTAAACCGGCTGCCGGCCCGCTAACACTTAATTGGGAGCCGCTTAAAGCGCCAATAACAATACCGCCCACCATGCCGGCTATAATACCAGAGAACAAAGGAGCTCCTGAACCCAGCGCAATACCCAAACAAAGGGGAAGCGCTACCAGGAACACTACTACTGATGACGGGAAATCGTATCGCAATGCGCTTGCGTACTGTTTAACTTTCTGAAGCATATAAAATGTTTTATGAGAAGCACATGGCTTTCCCGGTTTGAATAGGAAATTCCTCCGCCACTGCGGAGTGGATCATCAAGAAATAAATTGAATTAATTGGGAAAATATCAGGCTTCCGGAGGGGGTGAAAAGGATTCCGGGTGAAAGATGCAGAGTTGTTCAGCTTCGTGCACTTTATGCTGAAATAACGCATTGGTCCAATCCGGATTTACCGGATTGTGATATTCGTGGATGAATTCTTCAGAAAGTGTAATGGGAGCGTCGGGCGATTTTTCATCGGGGCCGGCGGGATTGTTGTTATTGCAGTCGTTGGAATCGTCGTCGCCATCGGTACTGGCGCAAACAACCTGTGTTGAGCTGGCGCTTTTTGATAAATACAAAAAATTGATACCGGTGATCCAAACCAGCAAAAGCATCATGGCGATGGCCACGATCTTTTTTACTGCAGATACAGTATATGTTTTTTGTATTGTTTTATTCATGATTGCCAGTAACGATGTAAAAATAAGGTATCAATCCTTAGGTTACAAACGTTAAATTCTATTAACAATTGTAATCTGTGTTCAAACTATATAAAACCCCGCCTGTATATATTGGTTTACAAGCGGGGTTAAATATTGTTGGAAAAGAAATGTTTTAAATTTCTGTAGAGTTTTCCGGCAGGCGATCGTATTCGCCTTTAAACGCGTAATAGCCAAATATTATCAGGCCGATGGCGATCGGTATAAATATAATTACGAATACAGCCCATTGTATTATAGTATTGGTGACCGGGTTTTTTGAAATTTCCGCGGCAGCAGTTTTAATAAGATAATATATAGCAACAGGCCCCAACAGCATCCATACAATACCCAGCCATTTTTTTAATTGATTCATATGCTTGCTTTTAATATTATTTAATCGTTAACATCGGGATCTACGCGGTTGGAGATATACACAGCCCCGATGAAAAAACATACCGCGCCAATGATAATGGTATACCACAAGCCCGATAATTTATCTGATACATAAATAGTGGTGAGCAGGGTAGCAATAAAAGGTGTTAACCCGCCAAACACGCCATTGCCGATGTGATAGGGCAGCGACATGGAGGTATACCGGATGCGGGTAGGGAACAGCTCAACCAGGAAGGCAGCAATGGGACCATATACCATGGTCACATACAGGATCAGCACAAACATCCACATCACTATTTTACGATATGCTGCGGTGTCAAGCTTTTTTTCATTGTACACAGTGGCCGTTTTGGTAATTGCAGCACGGGCGGGGTCAGTCCATAAAGTGTCCTGTTTTACTTCATGAAACACGGCCCCATCTGTATAATGCACTTCCCAGGTGCGCAGATGAATGGAGTCGGTTTTGCTTTTCGGCAGCAGGATCGTTTTCTCCCCTAAAGATCTTCTTTGCTCTGTCAGTTCCGTTTTTCCTGCAGGCTGTGTTAAGTTGAGGAATTGTTTAAAAATATATTGATAAGAACATATTGCCAGCAGCATACCGATCAGCATGATCCATTTACGGCCTATTTTATCGCTCCAGCCACCGAATACAACAAAGAAAGGAGTGGCAAACAAAATAGCCCAAATGATAATGGTGCGCGACTGATCGAAGTCAACATGGCAAACGGTTTCCAGAAAACTTTGTGCATAGAACTGGCCGGTGTACCATACCACCCCCTGACCCATGGTGGCGCCAAACAGTGCCAGTAATACCATTTTAAGATTGGTTTTATGACCAAAGCTTTCTTTCAATGGATTGACCGATACTTTCCCTTCTGATTTTAGTTTGGCGAACAGGGGCGATTCGTTCATCCGTAAACGAATATAGATCGAGACGATCACCAACAGGATAGATGCCCAGAACGGAATACGCCAGCCCCAGTCGTTAAAGCGTTGAATAGAGGTCTCAAGATCGGGGGCCAGAGAGCGACGGGTGAGCAATATAACGCCCAGCGAAATGAATAAACCCAACGTGGCGGTGGTTTGTATCCAGCTGGTATAATAGCCACGCCGATGCGGTGGTGCATGTTCCGCCACATAAGTAGCGGCGCCGCCATATTCGCCACCCAATGCCAAACCCTGTAATAAGCGTAATAATAAAACCAGCAGCGGGGCTGCAAAACCGATAGTAGCATACCCGGGTACCAACCCAATGGCAAAGGTAGAACCACCCATTAGGATCAGGGTCAGCAGGAAAGTATATTTCCTACCAATCAAGTCGCCTAAACGGCCAAATACCAGCGCGCCAAAAGGACGAACAATAAAACCGGCTGCAAAAGTGGCCAGTGTGGAAAGAAGGGCGGCGGTTGGATTTGTTTTAGGAAAAAACTGTTCGGCAATAACGGTTGCCAGGCTACCAAAGATGTAAAAGTCGTACCATTCAATTAAGGTCCCTACTGATGAGGCAGCAATTACCTGCCAGATTGTTTTTGATTGCGATGGTTGCGTCATATGGGAAGCGGGTTCTTTAAGCATAAATATAAGGCACAGGGCTCAAGATACAAGGCTGAGGTTAAATGAACAAACTATTGTGGTTAGATACTAACGAATGTAAGGAGGAAGGCACAAGGCACAAGTTACAAAGCACAAGGTCTTATATTCGGAACGCCTGAGTATTATCGGCGATCTCAAGGTTGAGCGCTTGTACCTTGATTCTTGTTTTCTTGTGCCTTTTTATTCGTAATTTGACACCCTAATTTTAAAAGGGAAACAGATTGTTATGTCATATCCTTATCAGATAAAAACAGCGGACCAATACAAAACGGCGTACGAAAAAAGTGTAAACGATCCCGAAGGCTTCTGGGGTGAAATAGCTTCTACTTTTTACTGGCGTAAAAAATGGGATAAAGTGCTGGAGTGGGATTTTAAAAAGCCAACCATTAAATGGTTTGCCGGCGGTAAACTTAATATTACCGAAAACTGCATCGATCGTCACCTCGACACAATAGGTAATAAACCTGCTATCATTTGGGAGTCGAACGATCCCGATGAACATCACCGGGTATTAACCTATCGCGATCTGTACGCCAAAGTGTGTCAGTTTGCCAACGTACTTAAGAACAACGGCGTTAAAAAAGGCGACCGTGTTTGTATATATATGGGTATGGTGCCTGAGCTGGCTATTGCCGTACTGGCCTGTGCACGTATTGGCGCTATTCACTCTGTAGTATTTGGCGGGTTTAGCGCACAAAGCATTGCCGACCGCTTGCAGGATGCCAAAGCTGAATTTGTAGTTACCTGCGATGGCGCATTCAGAGGCAATAAAGAAATTCCATTAAAAGGCGTTATTGACGATGCCCTTGTACAATGCCCCTTTGTAAAACGGGTGATCGTTTTAACCAGGACCCGCACGGCGGTATCCATGATAAAAGGCCGCGATGTATGGTGGGAAGATGAGATCAAACGGGTGGAAACACAAGGCAATCCCGAGTGTGTGGCTGAGGAAATGGATGCGGAAGACATGCTGTTTATCTTATACACTTCCGGTTCAACCGGTAAACCCAAAGGAGTAGTGCATACTGTTGGGGGTTATATGGTGTATACCAATTATTCCTTTGTAAATGTATTTCAATACCAGCCAGGCGATGTGCATTTCTGCACGGCTGATGTCGGTTGGATAACCGGTCACAGTTATATTGTTTATGGCCCTTTAAGCGCCGGCGCTACCTCGCTGATGTTTGAGGGAGTTCCTACCTGGCCCGATGCCGGCAGGTTTTGGGAAATAGTAGACAAGTACAAAGTTAATGTATTGTACACCGCGCCAACAGCCATCCGCTCATTAATGGGCTTTGGGCTCGATCCATTGAAAGGCCGCAGCCTCGATTCCCTGAAAGTACTGGGTACCGTAGGTGAACCCATCAATGAAGAAGCATGGCATTGGTACGATGAGCATATCGGGAAAAAGAAGTGTCCTATTGTTGATACCTGGTGGCAAACAGAAACCGGCGGCATTCTTATTTCCAATCTGGCGGGTGTAACCCCGGCCAAACCTGCCCATGCCACCCTGCCATTACCTGGCGTACAACCGGTACTGGTAGATGAGAACGGGAAAGAAATTACCGGTAATTCAGTGAGTGGTAATCTTTGTATCAAATTCCCCTGGCCAGGGATCCTGCGCACTACTTATGGTGATCATGAGCGTTGCCGCCTGAACTATTTTGCTACGTATGAAAACCTGTATTTTACCGGTGATGGTTGCCTGCGTGACGAAGTGGGCAATTACAGAATAACCGGCCGGGTTGATGATGTGCTGAATGTAAGCGGTCACCGGATTGGTACGGCTGAAGTGGAGAATGCCATTAACATGCACGCCGGTGTGGTGGAAAGCGCCGTGGTAGGCTATCCGCATGATATTAAAGGACAGGGCATTTATGCCTTTGTTATTTACCAGGGAGCGCATGGTAACGATGATGCCCTGGCCCGTAAGGACATTACCCAAACAGTTGCCCGCATCATTGGCGCCATTGCCAAGCCCGATAAAATTCAATTTGTAAGCGGGCTGCCTAAAACAAGAAGTGGTAAAATTATGCGCCGCATCTTACGCAAGATTGCCGAAGGCGAAGTGGATAAACTGGGCGATACCTCTACCTTGTTGGATCCTGCTGTTGTAGATGAAATAGCCAAAGGAAGGTTGTAAAGAATAAATAAGCAAAGATGCTATCCACCAAAGGAGTAATTCTTTGGTGGATTTTTTTTCACCATAATGTATAAGAAGCGGAAAATAAATAGTTGAGGAAAAAAGAAAACCCCACTGGCTGGAGTATGTGGGGTCTTCATAGAGACGGAAACATTGACCGTTTTCTAAAGCCAATGTCCTTGTATGGATTGTTTTTGTCTCACATCTTCGTGGTCCGCCAACGGCGGACGGGACTGGTTGCCTATGCAATATACGGTCCAAATGGATAACTAGGTTGGGCTAAACCCGCTAATAAATATCAACATGACAATAAAATAACCCGGAAAGTTGCTGCGTCCCAAAAATAGAAGACCATCCGGTAATAGTACTATGTTAATCTGCGTAAAAAAACCTGCCTGGCATAAGGATATACACCTAAAGGCCGGGTGTTTACGAAACTACATCAATGTTGTATGCTATGAAATGAAATTATCTTTGAATAATTACTTTGGTGCCAATGTCAACGATCCCATCCAGTTCGTCGAGGTCTTCATTTTTTAATGCTACACAGCCATTGGTCCAGTTGGTAAAATCATCCACCACCAGCTCGTCGTGCGGCCAGGTGCCGTGTATGGCTATGCCACCGCCAATTTTTGCACTTTGAGGAATGATGCCTTTCGCTTTACGTTCTTTGAATTTGGCCCAGCTTTCGGGTGTAGGGTAATCGAGCATAAGCATCTTATGCCATTTCTGATGCGGTCTTTTAGAAAGTATTTTGAATGTGCCTTCCGGCGTACGGCGGTCACCCTCGATGAGCTTATCGGAAAGATCTTTATTGCCAAATACTACAGGATAGGTTGCATACCAGCCCTCAGCGTCATACACCTTCAGTTCATAATCAGATTTGTCAACTATCAAATACAATTCGCCTACAGGCTTCGATCTGAATAAATTTCTTCTGATAACCTTTCTTTCGATGGTTTTAAAAGCTGCTAAACCTGAAACAGCAATAACAATAAGGCCTGCGATAAGCCACTTAAATTTCATAAGTAAACCTGGTTTTAAGCGTAAAGACCAAGCAATGATGAATGGGTTTAAAACTGAAAAAGTTTATTCGGCCACATACCAGAACGGTATGGCCCCCCATTTATTTTTTTGGAAAGGTCTTTTAACACAATTTTTTTGTGATTTTCAGTGTGCAAAAATAAGGCCATTGAAAATCAAATAATAAAAAAAACGTCCCGACTTTAATCAGGACGTTTTGCTGTTCATGGCTATGTTATTGTATGCTAAAAGTTACTTAATCTCAATCCAAAATTGTAGGGGCGTTGATCGAGGCCCTTATCAAACATACTTACAGCGGCATACGATGCGTATATTTTTACCGGGCCCAGGCCTAATTCAGCTATATACGACAGCTTCCATGGCTTCAGATCAAAATCGTCGTGTTCTTTTTGTTTACCATCGGTGTTGGTGATGGTTTTTTGCCGGCTCGAATACAGGTAGCCGGCACTGGCGCCTACACTAAACCCATAGCCATGTTTGCGATGTGGCGTGAAATTGAAATTCAGCATAACAGGAATGGTTACATAATCGGCGGCGAGTTTATTTTTTGTGTAGTTCCGTGAGTTGTCGAGCACCACCTGGGTGGGGCTGGTGCGATACAGTATGGGTTCTTTATAGTGGTAATTGTTTAATTCCACCCCCAATCCGTATTTAAGGTTTACAATGCCTTTAGCTATGTTCAGTTTTTGCATAAAGGCCCAGATGTTTACGTTCACTGATTTGCCGGGGCGTAATTTAAACTGGTCTTTACCAAGGCCGGGAGCGAATCCGTCTGCGGGGCTTTGTACGGCGCTGCTTTTGTAATCGGTTTGATCGTTATAGTTGGCAAAACCAAGGTCCACGATCCCCCAGTTGGTTTTTACGCGCGAAGATTTGGTATTGCGGTGGTAAGTTTTTGCTTC
Source organism: Niastella sp. (assembly GCF_045805085.1). NCBI lineage: Bacteria > Pseudomonadati > Bacteroidota > Chitinophagia > Chitinophagales > Chitinophagaceae > Niastella > Niastella sp. Next base: position 22,483 of record NZ_JBJMLX010000317.1, on the reverse strand, counting down.
GTTATTATTATCATCATCGTAGTTACGGCGTTTTTTAATAATTATCATTCCGCCCACCCGAATGGTGTCACTTTCAGTAACGGTTGAATCTTTGGTGCCTGGTGTCCTCGCGGTTGAATCGGTTTGGGCCAGGCCGGTTAAGCACATACTGATCCCGATCAGGAGTATAATTACCTGTTTCATCTTTGTTGATTTTAACTATTTAATGGTATTATTTTACGGCAAATTCAAGGTTGGCTATACGTATGCCTCCTTTGCCATTTTCATCGGGGTTGGTAACTTTATCAACTACCCGTGATACTTTTCTAAAAAATCCTCTTAATGGCGTTTTATTCACTGATGCTGTTAATACAGCATGTTGTGATTGATCTGGTTCTTCATCTGGTTGAACGGCGGCTGTATTAGCTGCTATTGAGTTGCTGATCGTGTTTGTAATAAGAGTGCCTGTAACTTCAGGCTGCTTATACAATTTGCTAACCGCTACATCAACCGACCGGGCGGATAAGGATTGTTCGTTTTCACCTGCAGGATCCTCTTCCGGTTGTTGTTTCTTTTCTTGTTGTACGTATGATGGTGGCTGAATGTTACTTTGTTTTGAAATATTTTTCCTGATGGTGGTTTTAGCCACAGATCGATCACTGTTTGCAGGTTCCGTATTATCCGTTACTGGGGTCTCTACTTCATCAGCAGATGGCACTGGATCAGGACCAACTGGCAATATAACTTTCATTGTTGGCTTTGCAGGCTTCACTACAGCTACTGAATTCCTGTTCGCAAAATAATGTGTTGAAAGATAAAAAGCCCCGCCGCCAATAATGAGTAAGGTAACGGCTGCAGCAGCAAACCGCCACCAGGGGAAGGCGATCACCCGCGCGTCGTCTTCTTCTGAACGATACAAATAAGTTTTATCAGGAAAAGCGAGCGTGTTATCCGGCACTAGCTTTACCTGTTGAATCAATTCAAAATCTGCCTGGTATTGCGGATGTTTATAAACAAACTGTTCTACTTTGTCTTTTTCTTCATTTGTTAATTCATCATCACCATATAAAACGAAATATTCTTCACAGTTCTCCTCATTGATCACTTCGCCGGCTGAATGTCTGAACAGGTTTTCCTTTTGTTTAAAAACAATGCTGTTATCAGGCCGTAAAACCGACTGCTGTAACATCACCAGTTCCTCTTCAAGGTCGGGGTTTTGTTGAACGAATTGTTCCACTGCCTCGCATGCTGCGGCGTTCAACTCATCATCTATATACATGACGAAAAACACCTCGTAATTGTCACGGGTAATAACAACTCCCTGGCCACCGCCGCTGTGGGAGTTGAGATCAGCTGTTCTTATATAGTAACAGTTAAATGACATTTTCAGGTTTTACCAGATAGTTTTTTAATTGTATACGGGCGCGGTGAAGATACACTTTTACCTGGCTTTCGTTCAACCCGGTAATTTGTCCGATCTCTTCATACGAATACCCTTCATAATCTTTCAGCAATACCAGTGACCGTTGTGTTTCGTTCAACCGGCTCAATGCTTCTTCCAGGATCTTACGGGTGTTGTATATAGGTTTGTCTAAAACCTGCGTTTCTTCTTTAAACTCATCGCGCAAATGTACCCGTTTCACTTTACGCAAATGGTCTATCATTTGGTTATATGCAACCGTAAACAAATAACTTTTGCATTTGGTATTATCTACATCTGCCCGGTTCCGCCACATTTTCTCAAACGCGCCCTGAACAACATCCCGGGCATCCTCTTCGTGACGAAGATTTTTAAGGATGAACCGGTACACGTTGTCCGCATACTCAGCTACGCATTGATTATACTCTTTTTCGGTCATAAGCAGAACCTGTCTGTTATTCTGTTTGTGTAAAGGTGGAACGAACCAGGGTAATAAAAAGTTACAGGGAATTTCAGGGAAATTAAAAAAAAGATCCCCCCGACACGTCGGAGGGACTTTATATAGAAACGTTGATTGTCATAAGTTTAAAATTGAGCATTTGCTATTGCCCGGCTCAATGATTCCCAGATAAGAAAATTACTTTGGGTTTTATTACTGTTACAGCAATCCTTAACTGATTTCAGGCAATCATGACTGACAGGCTTTTTAGAAGGATGCGTTGTGGCAAAAACAAATATACCAGCCAAAGCCACCAATAGTATGAGGGTTGAACGGATAAAGGTTTTCTTCCACATAATGCAACGTTTTGATATTATAAGACGAAGTTATTGGACTTTTGTTACAGTTTTTTTAAGAAAAAGTTAGAATTACCACAAAGTGGTATGTTGTTTTCCCGGATGGAAAAATTAAGTAATACGATATGAAGGTGTTAGGCTGTTACTGTTGAAACAACGATTAAGCAGGGGTGGATAAATATTTTACTTGCCCAAATTATTACATTTGTAACATTACAAAAACTACATGCTCCATGAATGACAAATTAGTAAAACGGCTGGCCGATGAGCTGGCTGAGATAAAAGCTGCCGGTTTATACAAAACAGAGCGGATAATTGAGTCGCCGCAGGGCGCCGCGATCACTGTGAATGGTAAAACGGTGCTTAATTTCTGTGCTAATAACTATCTCGGATTATCATCGCATCCAAAAGTAATTGAAGCCGCCAAGAAATATGTCGACTACCGGGGTTACGGGATGAGCAGTGTGCGGTTTATTTGCGGAACCCAGGATATTCATAAAGAACTGGAACAAAAAATATCCACCTTTTTGGGTACTGAAGATACTATCCTGTATGTAGCTGCCTTCGACGCCAACGGGGGTGTGTTTGAACCGTTGTATAATGAGCAGGATGCTATTATCTCCGACGAACTGAACCATGCATCCATCATCGATGGGGTGCGCTTATGTAAAGCCCAGCGGTTCCGTTACAAGCATAATAATATGGCCGACCTCGAGGAGAAACTGAAAGAGGCGCAATCATGCCGTAACCGCATTGTGGTTACCGATGGCTCCTTTAGCATGGATGGCACTATTGCCCAGCTGGATGCTATTGTTGCACTGGTTGAAAAATACGATGCCGCCATTATGATCGATGAAAGCCACTCGAGCGGCTTTTTGGGCAAAACAGGCCGTGGCACCCACGAATACCGGGGGGTAATGGGAAAAATTGATATCATCACCGGCACCCTGGGTAAAGCCCTGGGCGGTGCATCGGGCGGTTTTACCAGCGGCCGTAAAGAAGTGATCGATATGTTGCGGCAGCGTTCCCGCCCTTATTTGTTCTCCAATACCCTGGCGCCGGGTATTGTGGGCGCTTCCATAGCCGTGTTGGACCTGTTGAGCGAAACCACCGAATTGCGCGATAAACTCGAATTCAATACCAAATACTTCCGCAGCAAAATGACGGAGGCCGGTTTCGACATAAAACCAGGCGACCATCCTATAGTACCTATTATGCTATACGATGCCGTTATAGCCCAGAATTTTGCAGCCCGATTGCTCGATGAAGGAATTTATGTAATCGGCTTCTTTTATCCCGTGGTGGCCAAAGGACAGGCCCGGATTCGCGTGCAATTAAGTGCAGCGCACGAACAACACCACCTTGACAAAGCCATTGCCGCATTTGCCAAAATTGGTAAAGAACTGGGGGTGCTGAAGACGGCTGAGAAAGTTAACTAATTGAAACGTTGAAAATTTTATATACAAGTCCGGGAGAAACGTCTTCCGGACTTTTTATTTGCGGTTGTTGCACCGGTAAAGGATAAATTATATTTTGGGTGACCAAAAAGATTAACCCTAAACTAAAAATATGTTTATACCCGGCCCTGTCATTAGCGCCATAACCTTCCCTGGCGTGGTTGTTCACGAACTGGCTCATCAGTTGTTTTGCCGTTTGTATAAAGTTCCAGTATTTAAAGTGGTGTATTTTCAATTTGGCAACCCCGCCGGCTATGTACTTCATGAAGTACCCGCCAATAAATGGCAAAGCATCATGATCAGTATCGGGCCGTTTTTCCTGAACACCATTCTTGGCGCTTTAATTGCCCTGCCAGCCGCTCTGCCGGTGTCTGGCTTCGATAATGCCGGTTTTGTCGAATACCTGTTAATATACCTGGGTGTGTCAATCGCCATGCATGCCTTTCCCAGTACGGGCGATGCCAACTCTATCTGGCGGGCATTGAAAGATAAAGACACTAACTTATTGGTGAAAGTAGTGGGTTTCCCGATTGTGGGGTTAATTTACCTGGGCGCTATAGGAAGCTTTTTCTGGCTCGACCTGTTGTATGGCATTGGCGTTGCCATTGAATTGCCAAAACTGCTCATCTCGCACTTTGTATAAAGCAATCAATTAAAATAGTCAAATGAGTCAGTGGTCAGCAATGGCTACTGACTCATTTGGCTTATAATAGTTGCTGAGGGTTATTTTGCAGCGATCATACTTATCTCCACATTCACACTCCGGGGCAGCCCTTTGACCGCTACGGTTTCGCGGGCCGGGTAATTACCGGTAAAATACTTTCCATATACTTCGTTCACGGCAGTGAAATGCGACATATCGCTCAGGAAAATGGTAGTTTTTACAATATGGCTGAAGTCGTAGCCTGCTTCGGTTAAAACCGCCTGCAGGTTCTTCATAACCTGATCGGTTTCGCCGGCTACATCGGTAGCCTCTACGGTGCCGGTAGCAGGGTTGATGGGCACCTGACCTGAAATAAATAACATATTACCGGCCTGTACAGCCTGGCTATAGGGGCCAATAGGAGCTGGCGCCTGGGTGGTAGAGATGATATTCTTTTGCATGGCCAAATATACGGCAAAAGGTAAAGGGCAAAGGGCAGAAGAAGACTGTCTGTATTTCTTCTGCCCTCTGCCTTCTGCCCTCTGCCTTTCTGTTCACCATTCCCGATAAATAATCTTTCTTTGCGGGTAAATTCACAAGCCCATGACAGTGGCCATTTTAGCCGACGAGGTATTAAAACAGGAATTGCTGACCAAAAAGCTGCCGGAAGCCATTACGGTGGTTTGGGTTGATTCCGTTCGTTCATTGACCATTGCTGATGCCGATGTGTATATGGATCTGTTGTTTGAATTGAACGCAGAAAGAACACAACAGTTGAAACGGTTGCAGCCGAAGCCGGTAATAGTGAATGCCGTTCCCTGGACAACAAATAAAACAGGCGCCAACTTTATTCGGATAAATGCCTGGCCTGGTTTATTACAGCGGCCTGTAACAGAAATAGCGTTGCCTGCTACTGTTAGCGAAGCATCGATAAAAACCATCTTTGAACAGTGGCAATGGCAGTATGTAGTGGCGCCTGATATTCCCGGAATGATCACGGCAAGAGTGCTGGCAACCATTATCAATGAAGCGTTTTATACATTGGGCGCACAGGTAAGCACCAGGGAGGAAATTGATATTGCCATGAAGCTGGGTACCAGCTATCCTTATGGTCCATTTGAATGGAGCGAAAAAATAGGATTGACGCGGGTGTATGAACTGCTGACTGAATTAAGCCATGTGGATGCACGTTATACACCGGCGCCTGCACTTCAAAAGGCAGTCGATCTCGGCTAAGCCGGAGCAGTAGGCAAAAGGGCAGAAGGCAAAGGGCCCTCCTACGCTAAAGCTTCGGTGGGCGAGGCAGAACCGCGATGCGGCAACGCAATCTGTATTTGCTTGCAGCCGATATTTAAAACCAGGAAGTAACTTTTTATACAAAGAAGATGATATTAAGCATAGATACAGCTACCGACCAGGCCAGTGTAACCATAGCGGAAAACGGAGAAGTTATAGGTACGCTTACTAATGATAACCAGAAGGACCATGCAGCCTGGATACAGGTGGCTATAAACAACTTATTACATCAAAAAGGAGTAGCCATGCAGCAGCTGCAGGCCGTAGCCATAACCGCCGGACCCGGCTCCTATACCGGCTTGCGCGTGGGCATGGCAACGGCTAAGGGATTATGTTTCGCACTACAAATACCGCTCATAACAATTAATACCCTGCAGGTAATGGCTTATGCAGCCATCAATCAACTGGGTAGTGAAGCTTCGCATATGACGCCACCGCTGTGTTATTGTCCAATGATAGATGCCCGCCGCATGGAAGTGTTTACTGCAGTGTATGATGAGCAGTTACAGGAGATCGTAGCCCCTAAAGCGATGATCCTTGACGAATTAAGTTTTAAAGAAGCGTTAAATAACCGATCGTTGGTATGCTTTGGAAATGGCAGCTTTAAGTGGAAAAATGTAAGCAGGTATCCTAACGTTCTATTTATAAATGAAAAACTTGATATTGCTAAATCACTTGCTAAACTAGCCACCAGTATGCATTTGAGCCAGAATTTTGCCAACTTGGCGTACACTGAGCCCGTTTATCTAAAAGAATTTTACACTTATACCAAAAAATGACCAAATGAAACTTTTATCCCCCTTTGCTCCCTAGCATATCAATTTTCTTGTAAATTTGATCTTTAGCGTTATCCTATTAAATATCTTAAAAGCTCTGATGTGCACATGAACGTAACAACCAATTACTCCATGGTCTTAAATGCAGATGGTGGGGATGGTGAATCGGTAAAAGTTGACTTCCTGAACCTGAAAAAGGCGGCGATGATACTTCGGGCCTTGAACCACAAGCTGCGTCAACAGATCGTTAAACTGATCGATGAGAACAAGCGTCTTACCGTGACGGAGATCTATGTACGTCTGCGGTTGGAGCAGTCCGTTGCTTCCCAGCACCTCGCAATTTTACGTAGGGCAGGCATCGTGAAAACTGACCGGGATGGTAAATTCATTTACTATTCTGTTAACAGTTCACGGGTTGCTCACATCATGAAATGCGTGGACGACCTCAACATCTGATAAGACGGAGACAACAAATTTGTAAAACAGGTTAACCTGTAGCTCAAAAGGCTACGGGTTAACTTGTTATGGTATACCTTTGCACCAAAATAAGACTACATGTTTATTAAGCAACTGTATACCGGCTGTTTGAGTGAAGCAGCCTATTACATTGAAAGTGATGGTGTTGCGGCCATAGTTGACCCCCTCCGGGACATTGACAGTTATGTTCAGCTTGCCCAGGAACGGAATGCTGAGATCAAATACATCCTTGAAACCCATTTTCACGCCGACTTTGTCAGCGGCCACCTCGATCTGCAAAAAGCCACCGGCGCCCCCATCGTTTACGGTCCTAAAACCGAAACCAGTTTTCCCATTCATCTGGCGAAGGACGGTGAAAGCTTTCCTTTAGGCAAAGCCTCCATTGAGGTATTGCACACCCCCGGGCATACGGTGGAAAGCACCTGTTACCTGCTGCGCGATGAGAACGGGAAAGCACATGCGGTATTTACCGGCGATACTTTATTTGTGGGTGAAGTAGGCCGGCCTGACCTGAGCAGTGGCAATTTGGACAAGTACGAGCTGGCTACGATGCTGTTCGATTCCTTAACCCAAAAGATTGCCACCTTGCCCGATGATGTAATTGTATACCCGGCCCATGGCCCTGGTAGCAACTGTGGCAAGAACCTGGGACCCGCCACTTCAAGTACAATAGGGGAAGAAAAGCAAAACAACTATGCCCTGCAGCCTCAAACGAAAGACGAGTTCATAAAGGCAGTATTAGCCGATTTACCGGCCGCTCCTTTGTACTTCCCCATCAATGCAAAAATTAATAAAGAGGGCTATGATAGCCTCGAGAAGATATTAGAGACAGCGCTAACTCCTTTGAGCTTGACCGAACTCAAGAAATGGCTCGAAGATGAGGAAAACATCCTCCTCGATACCCGGAGCGCGGGTGAGTTTACCAAAGGCTTTGTGCCTGGTTCCATAAGCATTGGTCTTGAAGGCCGTTTTGCCGAGTGGGCCGGTAGTTTATTGCCATTTGATAAACCTATTGTGCTGGTGACAGATGAAGGCCAGGAAAAAGAAAGTGTAGTGCGATTGGCCCGTGTTGGTTTTTCGCAAATACATGGTTACCTGGCGGGTGGGGTAGAAGCCTGGCGCAAGGCGGGAGAAGAAATTGACTTAATCATTGATGTGGAAGTAGATGAACTGGCAATGGACCTGCCTTACGACGATCACCTGATAGCGGTAGACGTACGACGTGAAACCGAATTTGCCGATGGTCATATTCGCGGCGCCATAAATATACCTTTAAATGAGCTCACCGATCCGGCTTCTATGGCCAATATTGAAGAGAACCAGAATTTATACCTCTATTGCGGTAGTGGTTACCGCAGTGTAATAGCTGCATCGCTCATGAAGCGGCAGGGCATACACAACCTGCGGAATGTATTGGGTGGATTTAACGCCATACGTTTACAACAAGGCATTGAGATCGTGAAGGACACCAGTGTCTTAAACTAATCAAATAAATTGTTCAGTCAAAAAAGTCAAATGAGTCAACCCTACTATTGACTCATTTGACTTTCCGACTAACATGACTTACTGATCCACTGACTGATCTGACTTCCTCTATACGTTCACAATATTGGTCTTGATAGCAAACAATACAAGTCCAACCCTGCTTTTTACATTCAACTTTTCAAATAACGCGTCGCGATAACCGTCTATCGTACGGGCGCTAAGGAACATTTTTTCAGCAATTTCCTTATAGGTCATTTCTGAGCAAACCAGTTTCAGGAAATCAATTTCCCGCGCATTCAGTGAAACAATACTTTTTAGTGCTTCTTCCGATTCATTTAATTGACTAACAGCATGAATGAGTTTACCAGTGATCAATTCCGAGTAGAAAAAACCTTTTCGCAAAAGCGAGTCAAGCGCCCGGCGGAACTGCAAGGGGTCGATATCTTTCAGGATATAACCTTTGCTGCCGTTTTTCATCATTCGAATGATCGAATGCTCGTTATCGTATTGCGATAAGGCAAGGATCTTAATGCCAGGGTAATTACGTTTAAGCCAAAGAGCTGTTTCGTAACCATCTCTTTCCGGCGTATTGATGTCCTGTAATACAATGTCCGGTAAGTACCTGGGGAGTAATTGTTTGATAAAATCTTTTCCGTTGTTTGCCTCAAACAGGATGGCGTAGGTTTCGAGGCCCCGGATAAAATTTACAAGTCCGTTGCGTAGCAGAATGTGGTCATTTACAATAGCCACGCTGGCATTAGTCTTAAGCATAATGGTTAAGGGTTTAATGTGAGGAAAAGGGTAGGGAAGAGTAACTGTAGTTCCTATTGATGGGATACTGGTAGGGTTGATGATGTGTGCACTGACTAATCAGGCCTGGTTCTGCTTTACCTGGACCTTAACCAAAAGTAATATATTCATTGCGATCCAGCAATGTTAAATCTGCCCGTTTAACCTATTCGTTATAGTTATCGTTATAACACTGCCGAGAAATTGATCAGGATTAAGAGTTCCATTGCGTTACCTGATACGCAGCAGTGCCTTAAGGCTTTGTAACGTGAAGTTTTTATTAAATCAGGAACGTGTAGTTAGTTAGAAAAGGTGATCTTAATCATGAATCAATAACTTATTGTATTCTTCCTTCCATTCCCGTTTCCAGCGACGGTGGCTCCACAGCCACATATCGGGTTGTTGCCTGATAACATTTTCCAGGTAACGGGCATACCGCAGAGTGAGTTGTCCTTTTGGAAGTGTAGCAGGTTGATCTTCAGCCAGGGTTAATACAACTTTGTAATGACCACGGCGTGGTTTTTCAATATTGGCAAATACAACGGGAATGTTACCGCTGTGTGCACCGGTTTCGGGGCCATTAACAAACGGAGTGAGCTTTCCAAAAAAGCTTAACCAGAAACATTTATCGGGGTTTGAAGGCGCCTGATCTGCCACCAGTCCAATGCAATATTGCTCATGACGCCAGTGAATCATGGATTTGCGCATTTCCGTGGCAGGTATCAATACGGAGCCTGATTTTGAGCGCAGCTTTTTGAACAACCGGTCAAGCGACTGGTTCTTAATGGGCATATACACACCCAGGAAGGTATACTTCATTTCTTTGGCGCCAGCCAGGTTAGCCCATTCCCAGTTAAAGGTATGGCCCAGATGGATCTGGCAACTGCGCCCGGTTTTGTGCAGTTCATTCAGCACTTCCCAGTTACCGGTCACCCGTTTTTCAATATAACTGTTGCTGGCCGAAACCATTTTGATGGTCTCTATAAAGGAGTCAATAAAATTATGGTAGAATTTCTTAGCTATCTTTTTGCGCTCAGCCTGCGTTTTTTCGGGAAACACCAGTTGCAGGTTATCCATTACCACCTGGCGGCGATAACCAAAAACGTGGTATACCAATACATATAAGCCATCCGACAGAATATATAATACACGCAGGGGTAATAATGACAACAGGTATAATAAACCGTAAACTAAGTAATACATGGGCTGCAAAGATACAATTACAGGTGTAAGCTTAAAGCTAAAAGCCTAAAGCAAATACAGTTAACGTCTGTAATGGGCGTTTTGTTTGTGGCAAAGGCTTTGGGTCTCAGGCTTTCTGCTCCCCATTTAACCAGTTCTTCGCCTCCTGCTCCACATGCTTCAATTCCACTTTTACCTTGAATTTATTGCGCAGGTGGCGGGCCAGGGCGTCGGCTGCATATACACTGCGGTGCTGGCCGCCGGTACAGCCAAAGCTTACGCTAAGACTTTCAAAACCACGGCGAATGTAATCTTCAACCGAGATGTCAACAATGTCGAATATGCTGTTCAGGAACTCCGTCATGCGGGTTTGTTGTTCCAGGAAATCTTTAACCCCTTTATCGCGACCCGTTTGGGATTTAAACTGTTCTATACGGCCCGGATTTAAAATACCGCGGCAGTCAAATACATAGCCGCCACCATTGCCGGAGGTATCCTGGGGAATGCCTTTCTTGTAGGAGAAACTATGCACTTTCACCACCAGCGGGGTTTCTTCATCCGCTACCAATGGGGTGAACCGGTCTACGATCTCGTCACTTACACACATCTGTAACACTTTGCTGAATTCCGGTACGGCAATACCCATGCTTTGGTCGTTGATGAACGAACGCAGGTTTTTGAGAGCTTGTGGTATACTGGTCAGGAATTGCGCTTTGCGTTCAAACAACCCCCTGAAACCATAAGCGCCCAGTACCTGCAACAGCCTGATAAGCACATACCCATTGTACTGGCTTTTGAACAGATCGCGGTTAACCTGTTCATTTACTATTTGTTCAAAGGAGTCGATGTAATCGTTCAACAGGCGTTCCTTCCATTCATCGGGAAGGTTGGCGCGAGCCTGCCAGATCATACTGGCCACATCATATTGCGGAGCGCCCTGCATACCACCCTGGTAATCGATAAAGTGTACCGAGTCGTCGGGCGACACCAGGATGTTGCGGCTTTGAAAGTCGCGGAACATGAAGTATTTATATTCTGTATGCGTAAGGTAAGTGCTCAACGCTTCAAAATCGTCGATCAGTTTTTGTTTGTCGTATGGCTTACGCAATGCATCAAGGAAATAATATTTGAAATACAGCAGATCGGCCATAATAGCCTGTTTGCCAAATTCCTGGTTGGTAAGGCAGCGCGTATAATCGAGCCCCTGGTGGCCTTTTATCTGTAATAAGGCCAGCTGGTGCAAACTCTTTTTAAAAAGGTTATATATATTATCGGAAAAGCCTTCGGCTTCGAGGCGGTTCAATAAAGAAACATCGCCGAAGTCCTGCTGCAGGTAGATGGTTTTATCTTCTCCCAGAGCAAAGATCTCCGGAACCGGAAGCTGCTGGTTATAAAAGTGTTGGGAGAAATACAGGAAGGCTTCGTTTTCGGGAACGTTATGGCCATGGGTGGCTATGGCGGTCCCTTTTGAGGCATGGATGCGAAAATAGCGCCTGTCAGAGCCGGATTGAGGTAAAATTTCTATACGATCACAGGCTGCGCCGCTCCACTCGCTGAAGAGCTTATTGATTCCGTCGATTATTGATTGCATAGTGTTATTAGGTCAGTAAAAATAACGTAATAACTTCTGGCCGGATGCATAAAAACGCATAAATTTTCCCCAATTAGGGCTGCTCACTTAAAGTAAAAGAATTTAAATATTAATTTCTTGGGGTAAACTATTTTTAATGTTTAAAGGATGGTTAGCGATGATGGAGAAATTCGAAATACTATTATATAGCATTCCAGACGGTAAAGCCAGCATTGAAGTATTCTATGAAGCCGAAACATTCTGGCTATCACAAAAGAAAATGGCAGAATTGTTCAATGTAGATGTGAGAACGATAAACGAGCATTTGCAAAACATTTTTAACTCTGGAGAATTGGAAAAAGATGCAACTATCCGGAATTTCCGGATAGTTCAAACGGAGGGCAACCGACGGGTTGCCAGAGGGGTGGATTTTTATAATCTTGACGCTATTATTGCGGTAGGTTATAGAGTAAATAGCATGGAAGCTACTCGTTTCCGTATCTGGGCTACTCAAACCCTTCGGGAGTTTATCATTAAAGGATTTGTGTTAGATGATGAGCGATTAAAGCAAGGTAAAAAGTTTGGCAAGGATTATTTTGATGAATTGCTGGAACGTATCCGGGAGATCCGGGCCAGTGAGCGAAGATTTTACCAGAAAATAACCGACATCTATGCACAATGCAGTATAGATTATGATCCCAAAGCGGATGTTACACTTTTCTTTTATAAAACGGTACAGAATAAACTGCATTGGGCAATTACCGGACAAACTGCTGCGGAGATCGTTTACAAAAGAGCCGATGCCAATCAGCCCAATATGGGGTTAACCACCTGGAAGAATGCACCCGAAGGCAAAATTCTGAAATCAGATGTTGCTGTCGCAAAGAATTATTTACAAGTTACTGAGATTGAAGAATTGAACCGTATAGTGGGAATGTATCTCGACTATGCCGAAAATCAGGCAAAAAGAGGTATTCCTATGAGTATGACTGACTGGGTGCAAAAGCTTGATGCATTTTTACAATTTAACGAATATAACATTCTGAAGAATGCTGGTACTGTCAGCCATGAAATAGCGAAGAAGCTAGCGGAAGATCAATATGAAAAATTTAGGATAGACCAGGATCGTCTATTCGAAAGCGATTTTGATAAACTTGCTCAAAAATTGCCAACCGCCAAACCTAAGCCCAAAAAGTAAAATTGGCGATTTTCAATAGGAAATAAAAAATCCCTATAACTCAAAGATTATAGGGATATAAAATAAATTTCGTACAACTTAATTAATCATCATCATCTTCAGCTTCCTTATTCAGCTTTACAAAAGCCGCCCGTTTGGGACCGGGGAAGGGTACGTTATCGCCTTTTAGGCCATGCCATAATACAATATTGAACTCCAGGTCGGGCACGGCGTCTTCCTTTTTCAGATTGAAGGCTTCAGACCGTTGCTGCCATTTATTTTGGGCTACGTTTTTTTCGTTCAGGTCAATTTGGGCGGGCAGTGATTGGAACGGGGTCAGATCAGCTGTAGTGGTAAAACAGCGGAACATAGGCGTAGCGGCCGCATCGTACTGGCTCATAGGTGGAATGCCCAGGATCAGCTCCATGGTGCGTAACATGGATGTGGTGGAATACATGGTATGGTCAACATAGCGGCGTTTTACCAAACCACCCGCAACATAAGCGGTGCTGCGATGCGCATCCACATGGTCGGCGCCATTTTGCGCATCATCTTCAATAACAAATACGGCGCATTCTTTCCAAATGGGGCTTTTGCTCAGGTATTCTATAAACATACCTACTGCCAGGTCGTTATCGGCCACATGCGCATACGGAGTAGGCCGGCCCTTGCGTAAGCCTTCGGTATGGTCGTTACCAAAACGAACCGAGTTAAAGTGCGGCAGTTGGTTATTGGCCAACAGGGAATCAAAATCTTTTTTCCATTGGTAAAAGCGAACGGTATCACGGGTAGCCAGGTCCCAACCGGTATAAGAAGCACAGAAATGATCTTTTAAAACCGGGATGTTGGGTTTATAGTTATCGGCAAATTCGCCGTATGTACGATAGCTTACACCGGCGCGGTTGCAATGGTCCCAGAAAAAGCCTTTTTTATTGTTGGCTATCTCGCGGTTGCCTTCAGCCGAATAAGTACCACCGCGGCCGCCATAGCTGGTAGGCCATGTTTTTTCCAGGTAGTCGGTAGCATAACCACCCATGGTCCAGTTATGGCCATCGGCGCTTACTTCGCCATCCACATAGAAATTATCCAGCAACACAAACTCTTTGGCTATGGCATGCAGGTTAGGCGTAACCTTTTCACCAAACAAAACCAGTTTAGGATCGCCATTGCCGGTAGTGATATCGCCCAGCACCTGGTCGTAGGTACGGTTTTCCTTGATTACATAAAACACATATTTGATGGGGGAGGCATCGCCTGTTTTCATGGGAATGGGATTGCCCGGTTCGCCCAGTGTTGTCAGTTCTTTTTCTTTATTGTAAGGCGTATTGTCGTACACCATTTTCGAATAGCTGCTCATTTGTTGTTCAGTGGGCTCGTCAATAATGCTCAACGTGCCTTTGAACAAACCGGCAATGTATTGTACAGTGGTAGGCTTTTTGCTATCGCCCTGTTGATAGTTCACTTCTTCCTGCGTTTTAACCGGCTTGGGGCCGTTGGGGTTGGCCAGGGAAGAAAAGCCTTTGCCATTGGTTACATATATTTTTTTGCCGATCACTTTTACATTGGTAGGATACCAGCCGGTAGGTATAAATCCTTTTGATGCACTGGCAACCGGTTTGCTTACATCGAATACAGCCAAACAATTATTATCGGCATTGGCGATGTACAATGTTTTTTCGTTGGCGCTTAATGCGAGGCCATTGGTGGTGGAACCATTGGGCGCATCGGGATATAAGGCCGTATTGAAGGTTTCAATTACTTTATGTTGTGCTACATCGATCACTGACACCGAGTTGTCGTTGGCATTGGCTACAAACAGTCTTTTGCCATTTTTGGTAAGACAGAGCTCGTTGGGATTATCGCCTACTGCTATAGAGTCGGTAATTGTTTTGTTGGTGGTGTTGAACACAACCACTTTATCGCCACCCCACAGGGAGATGTACAGTTCGTTTTTATTCGGCGATAACTGGCAGGCATAGGCTTCAGCGGACAATTGTATCCGTTGTACTACTTTTTTGGTGGCCAGGTCAACAATATAAAGACTGTTATTTTCGCGGGTCACCACATACATCAGTTTCTTTGCATCGTCTGTTTCAATACCCGCAGGTGCAATTTTGGTTGGCCATTTGTTGCCCAACCTGATGCTGTCAACAGCTACCAGCTTTTTCCCGGTGATGGCATATTGTAATATCCAGTTATCGTTACCGCCTGATGCAAACAGGTATTTTTCATCGGCAGAAAACTTCAATCCATACCAGCTTTTGGGGATTACCTCACTGTGCAGTACCTGTTCGGTCTTTGCATCGATGAGTTGGATCGATTGCACGCTTTGACCATTGTTGGTAACCGCGAGGTATTTTTTTGAAGGGGATACAACCAGATTCAAAGGAAGATCGCCCAGCGGTAATGACCGCCCAACCGGAGTTAAATGCCACCCGTTGGAAAGGGTAACCCGTTCATGCGTATTGGCATTATAGGGAGTTGGTTGTGCTATTGCTACAGAGGCGCTAATCAGCGAAATAAAAAATGCTGCGAATGGGATTTTGCTCATGTTCAGTATCTGAAGTGATAAAGATACTGTATTGTCACTGTGCCGGACTCGCTTAATGATTTTTTAATATGATATGAAGGTGCGCAACCGTTTGCGTTCTGAGCGGAGTCAAGGACTATTTACTAAATAACAATTCAGCCTGTGCTACCGAATCGGGCTTGCCTACATCAATAAACCGTGAGCCGCTGTGATCGAAGCCTTTTATAGTATAGGTCTTGGCCAGATCGAGGTATACATCAACCATGGAGAATTTTCCTTCGCGCTTGATCAGTGACAACAATTGTTTGCTGATCACATGTATGCCGCTGAATGCTTTGGGTATGTACGTTGCCGTTGTGCGGGCTATTTTTTCTTCGCCGGTTTTGGTATTACGCCAGCCGCACAAGGTGTTGGCGTCATTGAATAAGAAATACCGGGAAGTAGTTCTGTTGGTAACTGCCAGTGTTGATACCGGGTTCTCCTGCTGGTGCCAGGCAATGAGCTTGCCCAGATCGAGATCGGTTAAGATATCTACATTAATAATAACAATAGTATCTGCAGTAAATAAGTGCGCGGCTTTTTTAATGCCACCACCTGTTTCCAGCACCTCATCAGTTTCATCACTGATGGTGATGGTGCTGCCCCAGCCTTTGTTTTTTTCGATGGCTTCAACAATCTGACCGGCAAAATGATGCACATTCACCACTACATTGGTAATGCCGTATTGCTGCAGGTATTCAACATTGTGTTGCAACAGGCTTTTACCATGCACTTCAGCTAATGCCTTGGGGTGTTTGTCGGTCCAGGGTTTGAACCGGGTACCCAGGCCGGCGGCGAAGATCATGCCCCCCAGCCCCCTAAAGGGGGAGTTAGAAGAAGTAGTAGATTGTGGATTGTTCATCTTATTAGTATGGGTGGGTCGCCCTTAAGGGGCGGCTCACCCTGGTATGGTTAAGGTGAGCCGTCCGCCAGCTGGCGGACGACCCACCATTGTATCATTATAAAACAATATTCTGTACCAGCGTACTCTTGTACGGATAGTCAGTATTGAAATGCAATCCACGGCTTTCTTTGCGGAAGTGGGCGCATTTTACGATCAGATAACCTACGGTGATCATATTTCGCAGTTCGCACAATTGGGGCGACAGGGCGGTTGTTTGATACAGGGATTCTGTTTCTTCCCACAACAGATCGAGGCGTTTGGCCGCCCGTTCCAGCCTGATGTTGGTGCGCACGATACCTACGTAATCACTCATTACCTGTTGCAGCTCTTTCAAACTTTGGGTAATAAGGATCATTTCTTTTGGTTGTGTAGTGCCGGTTGCTTTCCAATCGGGGATCGATTGGGCTTCGGCGGCTATTTCTCTTGTTTTAATTTTCTCAGCAGCATCAACAAAGCTTCGATGGGCAAAGACCATCGCTTCGAGCAATGAGTTACTGGCCAGCCGGTTGGCGCCGTGTAAACCAGTGCTGGCGCATTCGCCGGCTGCGTATAAATTTTTTATGGATGTGCGGCCCCATTCATCTGTCTTGATGCCACCACAGCTATAGTGCGCGGCAGGCACCACAGGTATATACTGAGTAGCCACATTGATCCCGATTGACCGGCATTTCTCATAAATGTTAGGGAAATGCTCAATGAATTTATCGGTGGGTATATGGGTAACGTCGAGGTACACATGCTCGGTACCGGTGATCTTCATTTCGCTGTCTATGGCGCGGGCTACAATATCGCGCGGAGCCAGGTCTTTACGCGGATCATAGCGTTCCATAAAGGCTTCGCCATTCTTGTTGCGCAAAATGCCGCCATCGCCGCGTACGGCTTCTGAGATCAAAAATGCCTGGCCGCGTGCTCCGGGTTCATACAAGGCCGTAGGATGGAACTGGATAAACTCCATATTCTCGATACGGCCTTTGGCGCGGTATACCATGGCAATACCATCGCCGGTTGCAATATTGGGATTGGTGGTGGAGCGATAAACCTGTCCGTTGCCGCCACTGGCCAAAACAGTTATGTTGGCCAGGATCTTTTCCATCTGGTTCGTTTCCAGGTTCAGCACATACACCCCATAGCATTCAATATGCGGTGTAGATTTGGTGATCAGGTAACCCAGGTGGTGTTGGGTAAGCAGGTCAACCACATAGCAATGTTTTACGATCTCGATATTAGGCTGGTTCTGTGCCGCTTCCAACATAGCCCGTTCCATTTCCCGGCCCGTAATATCTTTATGGTGCAGAACGCGGAATTCACTGTGACCGCCTTCCTTGCCGAGTTTATAATCGCCATCAGATTCTTTATCGAATTGGGCGCCCCAGTCAATCAGTTCCTGAATGCGATCAACACCTTCCTTCACCACAATTTCAACCACCTGTTTATTGCATAGGCCATCGCCGGAAATAAGCGTGTCTTCAATATGTTTGTCGAAGCTGTCTTTTTCAAAATCAGTTACACCGGCAATACCACCCTGCGCGTATTTGGTATTGGTTTCATCTGCCTGTGTTTTGGTAATGACAAGCACTTTTTTATCAGGGAAACGTTGAGCCGCCTTAAGTGCGAAGGTCAATCCGGCAATACCGGAGCCGATAACAAGAAAATCAGTTTGCATAGTATTTCCGAAACCTCAAACCTAGTTAAAAATGCGTATTAATCCAATGTTAAGCCGCCGGCTTAATAGTTAATGGTATAAGCAAATTTTGAAGGGTTATCCAGTAACTCAAGCAAGTTGTATTTCATGGTCACTGTTTTTTTGTCTTCAGATAATGTGAGAAGCGGGTTCTCGGGTTTTTTAGCAGGGCGGGGTAATTTAATGGAAGTGGTATAAAGGATCTCCATGCCAGAGGTATTCATTTGTTTCAATTGTCCCATTTCAGGCCGGTTCATCAGTGCTTTGTATTTTTCTTCGTTTACCTTTTTTGTAATAGAACCGTTTTTAACAGTAACATCAAAAATGGCGGCAAAGTCACTCATATCGGGTCCGTTGGGAGTTGGTGCCGTCGAGTCGTCACCTTTGCCAAACATACTTTTGAAAGCATTGGCTAAACCCTGGCCACCGGTAGCTTTTCCACTCATTAATTGTTGCAGGCTGTTCAGATTTTTGTAAGGAAAATTCAAATCCATTTTGAATAACTTTTCCTTGAGGTTCATTTGGAGATTCATTTTCCCGTCTTTCAGCAATTCCTTTTGTTCGGGGCTTATTGATTTGGCGGTATCTACCAGGCTTTTCCAGAAAATGGTAGTGTCAACCACTCTGTCCAAACCTTCTTTTTTTATTTCTTCATCACCGGCAAAGGTTTGCATCAGATCAATCAACTGTCCCATATCCATTTTGGTAACGTAGGTGCCACTGCCATCGGCTTTGATCTCGATCTCTTCATTCACTTCGTAGCAACTAACAAAAAAAACACAGATCGCTACGGTCAGGACATATTTGAAAAACTTATTCTTCATTTAGTGGTTATTTATGGGCAAGTTAATCGTTTTCAGCCACTCCTGCCTGATACCAAACCGTAAAAGTTTGTGAACGGCTGGGCGTCAGCATTTGCAATCCCATACCATTATTAAAGCAATCGGGTGCTGCACTGAGGTTTTCAATGGCGATGCTTTTCCGGTGCGGTGGGGTATAAATCTGGATGTACGGATACCGGGAATTGGTGAAAATAGAAACATACACGGCATTAGCCGGGTTGTATAGCACAGCGCTGGGTCTTTGAGCCACAGGTTTCACAACAAAACAATTATTGAACTGGTGGTTGCCGATAAGGATCCCTTCAGCCAACGAGCTGTTGGGAATGAGGTTGCCGGTAGGAATTATTTTGTCATCCAACTCAAGCATGCTTTCGGTGCTTATCTGCAGTTCAAAATTGTCGATAGGGCCGCCTAATGCAAAATAGGGATGCCAGCCGTCTGCCAGGGGTATCGACAGGCTATCGAGGTTCAGCACAATTGTTTCCACCTGCAGGATGCTGCGTGGCAGCAGGGTGTACCGGACTTCACAATTGTACTCGTAAGGATAACCGGGGTCTTCCCTTTTAAATTGATACCTGAGTGTTACACTTGCCTGGCTTTCGTCGGCAAATTCATTTACTACTTTGAATGGTTTATTGTACAGCAGGCCATGAATGGCATTGCCATCGGTGTATTTATTCGCGAACTCAAAGTCTTCTTCTTCAAGCGTGTATTTCCCATCACGCACCCGGCAAACAAAAGGCGATAACTTGCTGCTTTTAAAAGAAACACCCAGTTGCTCCTCCACCTGTTCGCGGGTGGAATAGTTATCGATAATATTCAGGTGTGCTCCATTTACGGGAATTTGAAAACTGTGCAACAGCGCGCCATATTCAGGTAGAATGGTAATGATTATATTTGTTGCCTTATCTTGCAGCTTAACCAATGATAACCCGTTTTCAATAACACGGGAAACGCTAAAACTCATAGTATTCAATTTAGGTACCTACGGAAAAATTTTTTAAAATTAGTAATTCATCTAACGATATAGTAGCATGTTAAAAAAAATACAGCAGGCCTTTCGCGAACGTTTTAATAAAGAACCACTTGTCATTGGCGCCCCGGGGAGAGTAAACCTCATTGGTGAACACACTGATTATAACGAGGGTTTTGTATTACCCGGTGCAGTTGATAAAAGAATTTACGTGGCCATTGCTCCTAACGAAACCAATACGGTAAATGTATTTGCCAGTCAATTTAACGAATCATATTCATTTTCTTTAGATATAACCGGCCCGCAAAAGGGCTGGATGAACTATTTACTGGGAGTGAGCTATCATATTCAGAAACAGGGGAAAAAGATCGGTGGGGTTGACCTGGTGATCGATGGCGATATTCCTGTAGGCGCCGGTATGAGTTCTTCTGCCGCATTATGCTCTGGCTATGGTTTTGCGCTGAATGAATTGTTTCAATTAGGCCTGAGCCGTATGGAGCTGGCGTTCATTGGTCAAAAAACCGAACATACGTTTGTTGGCGTTAAATGTGGCATCATGGACCAGTTTGCCAGTCTGCATGGGAAAAAAGGCCATGTAATGAAACTCGATTGCCGCAGCCTGGAATATGAATACATCCCGTTTGATTTTCCCGCTTACAAGATCGTGCTGGTGAACAGCATGGTAAGCCATTCACTGGCTGGTAGCGAATACAATGTACGCCGTCAGCAATGTGAAGAGGGCGTGGCCATTTTACAAAAGCACTATCCGGAGATAAAATCATTGCGTGATGTTGAGCCGGCGCAATTGCTGCAACATCAGGCTGAACTTCCGCCTGTAGTGTTTGATCGTTGCTCATTCATCGTGTATGAAAAAGAAAGATTACTGGCTGGTTGCGATGCGTTAAAGAAAAACGACCTGACTACTTTTGGCAAACTGATGTTTGCCACGCATGAAGGGTTGAGCAAAAAATATTCAGTGAGCTGCACCGAACTTGATTTTCTGGCTGAATGCGCTCAGCATATTACCGGCGTGGCCGGCGCCCGGATGATGGGCGGCGGATTTGGCGGCTGTACCATCAATATTGTGCAGGCAGATGCAGTGGATGTCTTTACGAAAAAGATCCAGGCTGCATTTAACGGACTGTTTAAAATAACGCCTGAGGTGTATGTGACCCAGATTGAAGAAGGCACGAATATATTGTCATAAAAACGGCCACTCCTTGCCTCCCCCCTTGGGGAGGCAAGGAGGGGCCGTTAACTAACTAGATGTAAACCGGCAGGAGCCGCTTTTGGGCGCCTGACCGGTTTTGTGTTTTTCCTGGCGATACCCCTATTTGAATCTCGGTCATATTCTTTTCAGGTTCTGCGAAGTTGATGTTCAGAAATACTTCCCGGCACTCATTGGTAACTGGTATATGGTGTTCGGCCAGCCGCTCCATGATCTGTGCATGACTGCCGGGCAATTGTTCCCAGGGGCCTTCATGCGGAAACGTGATGGCCTTGAAAAAATCAAGTTCTTTTACCTGGAATCTGGATGATTGAAATGCCTTTCTCACCGGAATAGCTATTTCAAGCGTAAACGTAGTGTCGGGGTTCCCATCCATTCCATAATAGATCCAATGCAGCGGACCATTGATAAAACTTTTACGGCCTGCTTCTGCATAGAGTTCAGCCATAACCGGACCAAACTCATGTATTTGAGAAATGGTAGTTTGATGTATACTGCTTAATACCGTTAACGGCGGATAAGTTTTTATATGCATACAAATTACTTTTAAAGTGAATGATTACCCACGCTGCTCTGTATAATAACGATTGGGAGTGGTTCAATTGGACATGTTTTACCCGAAGAAGGAAATAAAAGGTATAAAGCAAGAAATACGAAGTATGAAGTAAGAAGTATGAAGATCTTGAATTTTCTTACCTCCGACTTCTTACCTCTTTCTTCGGCCGCTAAGCCAGCGCTTCCTTCCCCCATGCCAGCCATTCTTCTTTGCTGGGGCCATACACACCCGGCACTTTTAACCCGGCCATGCGCATCAGCACCGTCATCTGACCACGGTGATGGGCCTGATGAGTTATCAACACCCACAGCGAAAACCCGTTTTTCCATGATGCGCCATACATGTTTTGTTCTTCTTCCAGAGTTTCATCGGTCCAGTAGCTGATGATAGCGGCTACCAGTTGGTCGGCGAATTTTTTATAATGTGTTACCAGCTCCTCAACAGTATCATAGGTAACGTATTCTTCCCTGATTGGTAAATTCAGGTTGTGCGGCATTTCAGTGACTGTTTCAACAATATGATTGGCCAGCCGCCCCATGGTGCGCCCGCCGGGAATGGCAACCTGCAACGATTCATCGGTAAGGTTGCGGAAGATCTTCAAGGTTGCTTCGGTTTCTTCTTTCCAGCGGTCGAGAAAGTAGTGAATAGTGCGTATCATTTGAATAATATTTAGTGTGTGCAGGT
>NZ_JBJMLX010000316.1:0-4781 GCF_045805085.1 Niastella sp. | reverse complement strand
GCGGCCCAGGCTATCGGGGATGGGATCACCATGCGGATCGGTTTTAGGGAACCCTAAAAACTCATCCAGGCGGTCAATCAGTTTTTTGCTGCTGATGTGTTCCAGTTCCTCGGCAATTTCATGCACCTCATCCCAGCGAAAATGCAGTTTCTCAACAAGGAAGAATTCCCACAACCGGTGTTTACGAATGATCTGCAGGGCTACTTTACGTCCTTCGGTATTAAGTTTAAATCCCTTATATTTCTCGTATAATAATAATTTCTGCGCTTTCAGTTTCTTCAACATATCCGTAACTGAAGCAGGGCGGGTTTGCAATTCACCAGCAACATGGTTGGTGGTTACGGTACCATGTATTTCCTGCAGGTGAAAAATGGCTTTCAGGTAATTTTCTCTGCTGCTTGAATATTTTGGGCCCATACTGCTTTTATTGCTTACCTAAAATAAATTTTAGACAAATCTAAAAAATAAATGAGGTATTTCCAAGCAATGTAAGGTATATTAACAGGTTCCTGAGCCCTCCCCGGCCTTCTATTGGCTGGGAAGAGGAGAATGAAGCGTTTATTCCCCCCTCTATTGGAAGGGGCGGGGGAGGCATAGCAGGCCCTTTTTTTGAAGTGGTGATGAATGCTTATTTTTATCCATCAACAGCTCCTGGTTATTTTATGAAGAAGTACTTTTTATGTTTGGGTTTGATAGCAATATTGTTTGCCTGCAAAGACAAGAAAACAACTATTAAGGCAGGTGAAATTGTAACAGCTGCCGATTTTGTTGCTTTTTATCCTGAAGTTACCCTGCCCCATATTATTGCCGATACCATGTTGGCAAGAAAGCCAAATGCCACATTAGCCCTGGATTTAAATACATTAAGCAAGTATATACCTGACAGTGTGTGGAAGAAAGATTTTGGAAAGAATGCTTCCCCTAAATTTTATGCATTAGGCCGTGCAAAGGAAAAGGAAAAAGAAAATTATTTGTTCACCGAAGTAACGGCAGCGAACAAAAGAATAGTATACCTGGCCTGTTTTAGCAATGATAACAAATTCTTAAAGGCCATGCCGTTGCTTAAAACCGGTTTTGACCGATATACTTCCTCTTATGGCATGCTCGATTCAAAATTTCAGATAACTACCTACCACGAAACAAAGAAAACCGCCGACGACATTGTTTTTAAAAGGAATATCTATTTCTATGACCGGAACGGGGATAATTTTACCCTTATTGTAACCGAGCCCAATGAAGATATCATTGAAGATGTTCAGAATCCTATAGATACCATGGCGGCTACACATAAATTTTCCGGTAATTATGTTGAAGACCCAAAAAATTTCATTTCCATCCGGGATGGAAGGAACCCATCGGAAATGGTATTCTTTGTCCATTTTGAAAAGAACGATGGGAAATGCAATGGTGAGTTAAAAGGAAGTGCCCGTTTTATTTCGCCTACTGTTGCACAATTTGTTAAAAGTGATAATCCCTGTTCGCTGGAGTTTACCTTTACCGGCAACAAGGTTACCATGAAAGAAAATGGGCGATGTGGAGCTTACCGGGATATACAATGCTTTTTCAACGGAAGTTATTCAAAGAAAAAAGCAGCGAAAGCAAAAGCCAAAAAGTAACAGCCCCACTATTAATGCGTGCGTACAAACGCTCATTAGTAACAGGTAGCTGTCCCGCATAATAGACGTATTCCAGCACTAACCGATCTTGGAATTTACATTATATTCGCCCGGTATTAGTACCTGAAAGTTAAAATGATTAGCGTATATGAGTTTTACCAATTTTACAGTTCCTTACCCTATAGAAGGGAAATACAGCAAACGAGTAGCTTATTTTTCAATGGAGTATGCCGTGCATCAACCATTGAAAATATACAGCGGCGGTCTGGGTTTTTTATCTGGCTCGCATTTGCGCAGTGCGTATGAGTTGCAGCAGAACATGGTAGGCATTGGCATCTTGTGGAAATATGGTTATTATGATCAGGCCCGCAACCAGGACCATACCTTACAGGTAACCTGGCTGGAAAAATATTATCATTTCCTGGAAGATACCGGGATCAAGTTTCAAATTGCCATACACGATCACCTGGTATGGGTGAAAGCTTATTACCTGAATCCGGAAACATTTAAAACAGCGCCGCTGTTTTTGCTGAGCACTGATCTGCCGGAGAACGATCATATTTCACAAACCATTACCCATCGGTTATACGATGCCAACGTAGCCACTAAAGTAGCCCAGTTCATATTACTGGGGGTGGGCGGCGCCAAGCTGATGGATGAAATAGGGTTCAACCCCGAGTTGTATCATTTGAATGAAGCGCATGGCGTATCATCGGCATTTTACCTGTACAAGAAATTTGGCAATAAGGTTGAAGAAGTGAAGAAGCGTATGGTGTTCACCACGCATACGCCGGAGGAAGCAGGTAATGAAAAACATGATATCAACCTGTGTCATAAAATGAGTTACTTCTGCGGGCTCAGTCTCGATGAAGTGCGCAAGCTCACGGGTATACAGGACGATCTGTTCAACCACTCCCTGGTGGCGTTGCGTTTTGCGCACCTGGCCAATGGCGTATCAAAATTACATGGCGAAGTATCACGGGCTATGTGGGGTAAATATGAAAATATCTGCCCGATCATTTCCATTACCAATGCCCAAAACTGGCGTTACTGGGCCGATAAACAATTATACCGCGCCGCCGAAGAAGGCAATGACAGCTGGTGGGACGATCGCAAGAAATACCTCAAGCGCCGGTCGTTTGATATTGTGGCCGATCAAACCGGTAAACTGTTCAACCCGAACGTATTTACCATTGTATGGGCGCGCCGCTTTGCCGGTTACAAACGCGCAGAATTAATAACCCGCGATAAAGCCCGCTTTGAAAAATTATTAAGCAGTACCAAATACCCGGTACAGATCATTTGGGCTGGTAAACCTTACCCAATGGATTACCCGGCCATCAATGACTTTAATTACCTGGTGAATCTGAGCAAGACCTATAAAAACGTAGCCGTGCTGATCGGTTATGAATTGGCGATATCAAAAAGATTGAAGCAGGCTGCCGATATCTGGTTGAATAATCCACGTGTTCCCCGCGAAGCGTCAGGCACCAGTGGCATGACGGCTGCCATGAACGGCGCCATCAATTTCTCTACTTCCGATGGCTGGATCCCCGAGTTTATTGACCAGGGCCATAATGGGTTTGTAGTGCCTAAAGCTGATTATGCCAAAATGAATGTGCAGGAGCAGGACCAGTACGACCTGGATAAAATATATGAACTGTTGGAGCACGACATTCTTCCCATGTACTACGAGCGATACGATACCTGGCGCCAGATAGCCAAGAACGGCATGCGTGATGTACGCTTCCAGTTCGATTCGGGCAGAATGGCGAATGAGTACTATGAGTTGTTGTATAAGTAGGTTTTAAAGCTCCATTATATTATTGTAAGGACCATCTGTTTTCGGGTGGTCCTTTTTCGTGAAACGTCAAACGTGAAACGTGAAAGGACCCGCGACGAGTTAACATTCCTCACTATTTTCATATCCCACTCTTTTTATCCTTAGCCCTTTATCAACCCTATCAATCCCATCAACTCTATCAACTGGTCAACTGGTTAACTGGTCAACTGGTTAACTTCCTACCTCTTACTTCCTACTTCATTTTTTTTGAACGCTTATGTAATAATTAAACCGAATGCATCTATTCCATAATCACTCACTAAATATGAAATATATGAAAGGCATGCTCCTCATTTTGATAACCTTGTCGTTGGGGGCTTCGGTGCAAGCCAATGACGATAAAAATATTGTTCCTTCGGTATTGAAATCCGCTATGGTGTACCGGGTGGGCGCCGAATTAACGCACAGCGCCAAAGCAACGCTGAACCAGGGTAATAATGAATTGATAATCGATGGTATCAGTAACCGCATTGATATTAACAGTCTGCAAATAGGCAGCAATGGCAATGTGACCATTTTATCTGTTGAGTTCTCCACCAACTTCCTGAAACCAGAAACAAAGCTTCCCATTGTAAAAAAGCTGGAAGATTCACTGGAGACAGTCAAGGGTGAGTTATCAAAAGTGGAGGTAGTAGTAAAGACCGACCAGGAATTATTAGACCTGTTAAAAGCAAACAAGGAGATCCGCGGGGATCAAACGGGCCTAAACGTGCTTGAGCTCACCAAAATGGTGGATTACTACAAAGCCAAAACGCTGGAATTGCAAAGTGAGATCAGCCGGTACCAGGAAAAAAAGGCAAAGCTGTTGGATGTTTTAAACAAAATATCCAACCAGATAGACGAAGAAGAGCAGAAAAATAACAAAACCATCGGTAAGTTATTGCTGCAATTGTATTGTCCGTTGGCTGGTCAGTACGATTTCACTATATCGTATGTAACGCCTGCAGCGGGCTGGAATCCTACATACGATCTCAGGGTAGAAAACATCAACAAACCTGTTGCATTGGCCTATAAAGCCAAACTAACGCAATCAACCGGTATCGACTGGCAAAAGGTAAAACTCGCTTTGTCAACATCGGTTCCTGCGCAACATAACAATGCACCCGATATTAAGTCGTGGTTCCTTACCTATTACGAACCGGTAGCCTATGACGCGGCGCCATCTGTAAGTGGTAGTGTGGCTGGCCTGTCTATTGGTTCAGCTGCACCCGCACCTGCCATGCAGGAAATTAATATCAGAGGGTATAGCAATGTGTACGATAAAAAACAGAAGCAGGCCGAACCATTGTATGTACTGGATGGCAGGATAATAAGTAAAGGGG
>NZ_JBJMLX010000315.1:0-9959 GCF_045805085.1 Niastella sp. | reverse complement strand
TTGCGTACAGCTATCGACCAGGGGAAAGTGCCCTCCATGATCTTATGGGGCCCGCCCGGCACCGGCAAAACCACCATTGCCAACATCATTGCCCATACTTTACAGGTCCCTTTTTACACCCTCAGCGCCATTAGCTCAGGCATAAAAGAAGTTCGTGAAGTAATTGCCGAGGCGAAGGATAAAGAACGGGCCATCTTATTCATTGACGAAATACACCGTTTTAATAAAGGACAGCAGGATGCCCTGCTGGGCGCCGTGGAAAAGGGCATTGTTACCCTTATTGGCGCCACCACTGAAAATCCTTCGTTTGAAGTGAACAGCGCCTTGCTCAGCCGTTGCCAGGTATATGTATTAAAGCCTTTGCAGGAAGAAAGCCTGGTTAAATTATTACAACAGGCCATTGTAAAAGATGTGCAGCTGCAGAAGAAACACATCGAGCTGAAAGAAACATCCGCCCTCATAACTATTTCAGGCGGCGATGCCCGAAAATTATTGAACCTGCTTGAACTGGTTGCTGATGCCCTGGGCGATAAAGTCATTATTACTGATGACGCGGTGATGGAAATTGCGCAGCAACGGATTGCCCTATACGATAAAGGCGGTGAACAGCATTACGATATCATTTCTGCTTTTATAAAAAGTATGCGCGGCAGCGATCCCAATGGAACTGTTTACTGGCTGGCCCGGATGATAGAAGGCGGTGAAGATGTAAAATTCATTGCCCGCCGCATGTTGATACTGGCCAGCGAAGACATTGGCAATGCCAACCCTACTGCGCTGGTAATGGCCAACGCCACCTTTGAAGCCGTTGATAAAATTGGCTACCCCGAGGCCCGCATTATTTTATCGCAATGCGCCATTTATCTGGCGTCTTCACCTAAAAGCAATGCCTCCTACATGGCCATCAACGAGGCGCTGGCAGCCGTTCGTGAACTCGGCGATCTACCGGTGCCCCTGCACATTCGCAATGCGCCTACCGGCCTCATGAAAAAACTCGATTACGGAAAGGGCTATAAATATTCGCACGATTATGAAGGAAATTTCTCCAGCCAGGAATATTTGCCGCCGCCACTCACCGGCCGCACCTTTTACAGCCCGGGTAAAAATGCCAGGGAGGAAGAACTAAGAAAATACCTTAAGAACCTGTGGAGAGAGAAGTACGGGTATTAGTAGGGGAAGCCTGACATATATATAACACGTTACCTGTAACCAATTATCATTTGCAAGAACTAACTTTTATACATAAGTCATTTACCGAACTTACTCCGTACGAGCTATACGCCATATTGCAATTACGCAGTGAAGTATTTGTAGTGGAACAGAATTGTGTTTTTCTGGATGCTGATGATAAAGATCAGGTATCGATACATGTAATGTGCTGGCAAAATGAATTACTGGCTGGTTACACACGGTTAGTACCTGCAGGAATCGCCTATGAAGATCCTTCTATCGGGCGTGTTGTTACCTCACCGAAAGTACGACATGCAGGTATAGGAAAACTACTAATGAATTATTCTATTCGTACAACATACGATGCGTGGGGGAAAACTACTATAACCATCGGTGCGCAATTTTACCTCCGTAATTTCTACACCTCTCTGGGATTTCAACAGTGTAGCGACATCTATCTTGAAGATGGTATTCAGCATATTAAGATGTTTCTACCTGTAATCAATTGAAAACACTGGATAGAAACACTTATTTGGATATTTTTTTGAACACTGCACACAAAAAACAAACAATTCTGCGTTTATAGTATGTGTGACTGGCGTTTACTATTTTAGCGCCAGATATTTTCCCAGACCGTCTGAAAACTAAATCTGATATTCTCATGAAACAATTTTTACACTCTGTAAGGAGGTGTAGCTTGTTACTACTGGTGAGTGCAGGTATCTGCATTTCTTCCTTTGGCCAGTATACTGAAAGTTCCTCCGTTTTTGAGGCAGGCATTTCTGTTGGACCCACAAACCTTCTGAGTGACCTCGGAGGTAATGCCGGAAAGGGTACCAAGTTTGTTAAAGACAACAACTTCCCCGCAACCAAACTGATCTTTGGTGCTTACCTGACCTACCAACCAAACGAATGGCTGGGTTTCAGATTGGCATTGAACAGAGGTACACTGGCTGGCGACGATGCGCTGATTAAAGGTAAAGGCGGCTATGAAGAAGCCCGCAAAAACCGCAACTCAGACGTTCGTTCGCGCATAACCGAGGCTATGTTGCTGGCAGAATTTTATCCCACCGTTTTTTTTGAAGGCGATCCAAGTGATGTTGTAGGACGAATCAGACCCTATGGCGTGGCTGGCGTTGGTTTATTACACTTTAAGCCACAAGGCACTGATCCTTTAACAGGCGAATGGGTTGATCTGCAACCTTTACACACTGAAGGACAGGGCTTCGCAGAATATCCTGGCCGTAAAGAGTATAAACTCTCAGCGTTTCAATACACTTTGGGCGCAGGTGCTAAATACTTCTTCAGCGAAAAAGTAAACCTGAGTCTCGAATTATTACACAGAACTACCAATACCGATTATATCGACGACGTAAGTACAACCTATGTTGATCCGCAAACGTTTTTCGCTCATATGTCACTGGCACAAGCCAACCTGGCAACAAGAATGGCGAACAAGAGCGGTACTGTATTTGGGGCTTACAAAGCCGGTGATAAAAGAGGTACCTCTACTAACAATGATGCTTATTTTTCAATTAACGTGAAATTAGGCTTCAGATTAGGCCGTGGCGGTAACAATTACAGTTCAACCCGTTGTCCGGTTAATTTCTAATAGTTACATTCCGTATTCAGGATATTGTTGATCCGTACCCTTTTTGAAAACTTTTGGCCTCTGACGAGGTAGCCAAATTGAACCCATGAACACGATCGAAACCGTAGGAAATCGTTTTATCCGTACCGTACCCGCGCTGCTAACAATAGCAATATTGTTCGCATGCGCCAACATCTCCTTCGGTTGCCCGTTACCAGTACCCACCTATTCTAATGATACTATCCTGGTACAAAAACAAGTCACCAGTAAAAAGCACAGGATCAGGTTGTTTCAAAACGACGATCAAAGCGCTCTGTTCTTTAGTGTGCGTGGTGTAGAGGGGAAAGTATACCAGCTGTTTATATTTGACGTTACAGGAAACCTGGTTACACAGACAAATATTAAAAGCAAGCAAACCACTGTTATTGACAACATTGAAAAAGGCAATTACCTGTTCGAAGTGTTCAGTGATGATGAGCGTATTGAAAACGGCCAGGTGACAATAAAATAAATCGGTTTCTGGTTGCTGTTATCAGCAACTACAAAAAGCTCTTTGCTACCACAACTTATAAACCAATAAGCTGCAGGGGAAATTAGTAAAATCCATATATCCGGTTGAGTCAAAACCTGATCCGTTCCCTATTTTTTAAGTACCCTGAAACACAAAGATTTTATTAATCACTTCCCTGCGCTTGCTTATTGGCTTTCAAAAATTCTTCTGGTTAATGCCAGTATCCTCAGTAGCCGGCGATGAACAATTGCCGGCTACTTGTTTTTTATACCTGTCTCAAATGCAAAACGCCCAACACGATATCGCATCAGGCGTTTAAGAATTTTATATTTACAATTAATGTAGAAAAATAGTGCCCGCTTCCTGCCAGCTGTTTATCCGGTCGTAACCTGTAATATCCAGGTTGTGCGCCGCCGTAAACAGGTGTTTCCTTCCATTAAAATGTTGTAGGTGCCGTACATGGTCATCGATCATATGATCGCCAAACACCATTCGCTTTTCCCCACACAACACCAGCTGTTTCCAGGTAAAGAAAGGGAAATGCTCCATCAACCAATCCAACTTATCTTTTAATGAATTGGGGAATTCAGTAGCAGCTGATACGATAAATATTTCATACCGTTTATTCATTTCCTTTAACACATCCACACTGTCCTTCATCACCGGCAGGTCCCTGAAAAAGCCAGGTTCATACAAACGCGCCCGCACCAATGTTTGGTGATGTTCAGGAAAACCGGGCAACCATGAACCTTTCATTTTATTAAGATCTATGGGCAAGCCATATTCTTTTTCATACCAGGTTATCATAGCACCCATAGGATCGGCTATCACTTCATCCATATCAATAATTACGCGTTCCATACACTATTTTAATTCTTCTTTTAAAAATTTAGCGGTGTGGCTCGCTTTTACCTTTAACAGGTCTTCGGGTGTGCCTTCAAACAAGATCTGACCGCCGCCATCCCCACCTTCAGGCCCCAGGTCAATGATATGATCGGCCACTTTAATTACATCCATATTATGTTCTATCACCAGCACGGTATTACCACGATCGACCAGTTTATTCAGCACATCGAGTAAATGCTGAATATCTTCAAAATGCAATCCGGTGGTAGGCTCATCAAGGATGTAAAATGTTTTACCGGTATCTTTTTTCGATAACTCGGTAGCCAGTTTTACGCGTTGTGCCTCTCCCCCGCTTAAAGTAACCGCACTCTGTCCCAGGGTTATATAGCCCAACCCTACTTCCTGCAGCACTTTAATTTTTCTGTACAGGTAAGGTACATTTTGAAAGAATTCAACAGCCTCATCAACCGTCATATCCAGCACATCGCTGATGCTTTTCCCTTTATACCTGATCTCCAGTGTTTCGCGGTTATACCGCTTACCCTGGCATTTTTCACAATGCACATACACATCGGGTAAAAAGTTCATTTCTATTACGCGCATACCCCCGCCTTCACACACATCGCAACGGCCGCTTTTTACATTGAACGAAAAACGGCCGGCGTTATACCCGCGGATCTTTGCTTCAGGTATCGAAGCAAACAACGTTCTTATATCGGTAAAGAAACCACAGTACGTGGCCGGGTTACTGCGGGGTGTACGCCCAATAGGCGACTGATCTATTTCAATTACTTTATCAATATGCTCAAGCCCCTTGATACTTTTATATTCAAGCGGCGTCATTTTTGAGTTAAAGGCATGTTTGCTTAGAATGGGATACAGCGTTTCAATAATGAGCGTTGATTTTCCGCTGCCGCTTACCCCGGTTGCCACAATCAATTTTCCCAGGGGGAATTTGGCGGTGACCTTTTGCAGGTTATTGCCATTGGCACCAATCAATTCAAGCACCTTTCCATTGCCTTTTCTGCGTTCTTTAGGTATCGCTATTTCACGTTTGCCGTTGAGATAGGCAGAAGTAAGCGTATCGAGTTTCAATAAAGCATAAGGCTCTCCCTGCGCCACTACCCTGCCGCCATGAAAGCCGGCTTTGGGACCAATATCAACCAGGTGATCGGCCGCCATCATAATATCCTTATCATGCTCAACCACCAACACACTGTTGCCGATATTGCGCAGGTTTTTCAACGCTTCTATCAGGCGCATATTATCACGCTGGTGCAAACCGATGCTTGGTTCATCCAGTATATAGGTAATGCCCTGTAACTGTGAGCCGATCTGCGTTGCCAGCCGTATACGTTGTGATTCACCGCCGCTGAGCGTGCGTGAGGAACGATTCAAAGTAAGATAGTTCAACCCAACATCGAGCAGGAACTGCAGGCGCTCGCGGATTTCTTTCAGCACATCTTTTGCAATAACGTTCTGCTTGTTCGATAACCTTTTCTCAACTCCCTTGAACCATGTTATCAATTTATCGAGGTTGAGCTCGCTTAGTTCTGAAATATTTTTTTCATCTACCTTAAACCACAGACTTTCTTTTTTTAACCGGGCGCCGTTACAGGTTGTACAGGTTTTTAATTGCATGAACTGTTCTGTCCATTGGCGAATGGCATCACTTGAGCTGGCGGCAAACCATCTTTTCAATTGGGGCACTACCCCTTCAAACTCTTCGGTGTATAATTTTGCATCAGGCTCAATGGTATCAAAGTCCAGGTGTTCTTCTTCCGATCCGTTTTCATTACCATACAAAACAAGATTCAGGGCTTTCTTCGGCATATCTTTTAAAGGAACATCCAGGCTGAACTTGTTTTTCTTCGCCAGTCT
Source organism: Niastella sp. (assembly GCF_045805085.1). Taxonomy (NCBI): domain Bacteria; kingdom Pseudomonadati; phylum Bacteroidota; class Chitinophagia; order Chitinophagales; family Chitinophagaceae; genus Niastella; species Niastella sp. The sequence goes on along the minus strand of NZ_JBJMLX010000315.1, from coordinate 3,960 downwards.
TTGTACCTGGCTGAACACATAATTATCTCTTTCTTCGCCTAACGGGGCAATCCCTCCATCATTAATACTAAGTGAATGATCGGGCATTACTGCATCCATGCTTATCTGGTATACATTACCTAATCCCTTACAGGTTGGGCAGGCGCCATATGGACTGTTAAATGAGAAACTATTGGGTGAAGGTTCTTCATAACTAATGCCGGTGTCTTCACACATTAACTGGCGGCTATATTGAACCAGTAACTCTGCAGGTGTTTTGCTTTTACCATTGGTTGCCGCATCGTGTACTAATAAGAACATAAGCTCCTTACCCAATTGAAGCGTTTTTTGCACACTTTGACTCAACCGCACCTTCATATCATCTGTTACTGCCATGCGATCGATCACCACTTCTATATCATGAATTTTATAACGATCAACCTGCATTTTGGGAACGAGGTCTTTTACTTCACCATCAACCCGTACTTTCAGATAACCTTTTTTGCGAATGTCTTCAAACAACTCACGATAGTGCCCTTTACGGCCGCGCACCAATGGCGCCAACAATGTTATCTTCTTGTTTTTGAACTTCTTATAAATATTATCAACGATCTCTTCTTCGCTGAACTTGACCATTTTTTTCCCCGTATTGTAACTGTAAGCCTCCCCAATGCGTGCATACAATAAACGCAGGAAATCATACACTTCGGTAATGGTACCAACGGTTGAACGTGGGTTTTTATTAGTGGTCTTTTGTTCAATGGAAATGACTGGCGATAAGCCTGTAATCTTATCTACATCGGGCCGTTCCATATCACCGATGAATTGCCGGGCATAGGCGCCAAAACTTTCCATATAACGGCGCTGCCCCTCCGCGTAAATGGTATCAAACGCCAGTGAAGATTTTCCACTGCCACTGATCCCTGTTATTACAACCAGTTTATTTTTAGGAATGCTAATGTCAATATTCTTAAGATTGTGTACCCTCGCACCAAAGACATGTATCGCTTCATCTGTTTCAACACCGGTTACCTTTTCTTCTTTCGGTTGAACCGGTCTTTTAACTTTCACATCTGCCATAATATAAATACGCCTTTTATATTTGTGTGGGAAATTACATTAACCCGTGCGATATTACTAAATAAATTGTCAATGTTATACAACAAAAAAACAGTAGGAAAGTTGATAAACCTTTAAGATATTTGCGCCTCATTTTCAACCAACTAGCTTTTAATGCGTATTATGGTATACAATTTGAAAGCTGTGGACTATCATTATCAAGTCTTTACTAAAACAAAATAATATGAGATCGATCCAAAAAACCCTGACAAGTATTGCGGCTGTGGCTATAATTTTAGCCGGTTGTAAAAGCATGAACAAAACCACCAAAGGAGCTGTTATCGGAACTGCGGGCGGTGGCGCCATAGGTGCCGTAATAGGTAAAGCTGCTGGTAATACCGCATTAGGCGCTATCATCGGTGCAGCTGTAGGTGGTGCAACCGGTGCGGTTATTGGTCACAAAATGGACAAACAGGCAAAAGAAATTGAAAGCAAAGTACCTGGCGCTAAAGTTGACCGCGTTGGTGAAGGTATCGTCGTTGAGTTCAATGAAAAAATATTATTCGCTTTCAGCTCGTATACTTTGGGCGCAAACGCTGCATCAAATCTTGATAAGCTGGCTACCATCTTAAAAGAGTATCCTGATACTGACATTGAGGTACAGGGACACACTGACAGCAGAGGAACTGACGAATACAACATGGGCCTTTCTGAAAAAAGAGCTGGTGCTGTAGCTAATTATCTGAAAGGAAAAGGTATCCCCAGCAGCCGTATCAGAACAAAAGGTTTTGGTGAAAGCGCTCCTGTTGCTACAAATGATACGGATGAAGGCCGCGCTCAAAACCGCCGCGTGAACTTCCTGATCACTGCCAACGAAAAAATGAAAGAAGAATCAAAGAAAGAAGCAGCTAAACCATAAGCTTCTTTGTCTATAAGGCCATTATCATTTTTTTAACCTTTCAACGCTAATTATTAGAACATGAAAACAAAAGCACTGTTAATCGCCCTTTCAACAACTGTATTTGCTTTAGGCGCTAAAGCACAGGACAAAACTACCTTTGGAGTACGCGCTGGTGTTAATTTTACCAACTTAAATGGTAAAGAGTCGAATGGTGACAAACTCGACAACAAACTGAAAGCAGGATTTAACGTAGGTGTTAACGCTGAAATTCCTCTTGTTCCTGACTTTTACGTGCAACCAGGTTTATTGTTTAGTACTAAAGGATCAAAAGATAAACAAGGTGATGGCAAACTGAACCTTTCTTATCTTGAAGTTCCGATTAACCTCCTGTACAAACCTACTTTAGGAGCAGGTAAAATGTTATTAGGCTTCGGTCCTTATGTTGGTTTTGGAATAGGTGGAAAATATAAATCAGGTGATGAGAAAATAGATGTTAAATTTAAAAACGACGTAAAACCATCTGACGTTAGCTTAACTGATCCTAAAATTTTCCTCAAAAGCCTGGATTTTGGTGGCAACCTTTTGGTTGGTTATGAAATGAGCAATAATTTTTCTTTCCAGTTAAATGCTCAATTAGGTATGACCAATTTGAATCCTAAATCAAATGGCGTAAAACCTAAAGACAAAGCAAAAAATACCGGTTTTGGTATTTCAGTAGGCTACCGCTTTTAATTGATTGGTATAACTTAACTGATATCTATCATATGGGCCATCCCGATTAAATCGGGATGGCCTTTTTTTTGCTATATAGTAATTACCAGCCTTACATCGCCCCTTCTTATTCTCTTCATGTTTAAATCACCTCAATTATTTTATGAAATTAAAAATTCTTTTGATCGCACTAACTGCATCCCTTCTTGCTCTGGGCGCTACAGCACAAAACACTTCGTTCGGAGTACGGGCGGGTGTAAACTTTACAAACATCAATGGAAAAAATGGGGCAGGCAATGACCTCGATGGCAAATTAAAAACCGGTTTTAACGCCGGGATAAACGCAGAGATCCCTATTGCAGAAGATTTATATGTAAAACCAGGTCTGCTGTTTTCAACGAAAGGAGCAAAAGATAAAAACTGGGACAAAGTAAAATACCAATTGTCATACATTGAAGTACCAGTTAATCTTTTGTACAAACCTGAACTGGGCGATGGCAAATTGTTACTGGGCATAGGACCCTATGCAGCTTTTGCAGTTGGTGGTTCTTATACAGATCCTACCGGCAACAAAAAAGATTTTGAATTTGCACATGATGTCACTGCCGCGGAAGCATCCACGCCACATATGAAACGCATGGATTATGGTGGAAATTTATTAGCAGGATACGAATTCAGCAGCGGATTGTCGTTTCAACTCAATGCACAACTGGGCCTTGCCGATATTCACTCAGAAGTTCAGGGCGTTGGTGATAAAGCGAAATACAAAAACACCGGTTTTGGCGTTTCTGTCGGCTATCGTTTTCATTAATAATATATAATGATTTTATATAAAAAGCCATCCCGATTAAATCGGGATGGCTTTTTTCTGTTATACAATTTAAATGTAACCACTACGTTATTTACCGAGTTTTTCAAGGTTATTAAAAATTCATGTTCTTATTCTCTAGTAAAAACCACATCAATTATTTTATGAAATCAAAAGTACTCTTGATCGCATTGGCTACTACCGTATTTGCATTGGGCGCTAAAGCACAGGATAAAACTACGTTCGGGGTGCGGGCTGGCTTAAATTTTCAAAACATCACCGGAGATGATGGCGATGGTCATAAATACGATAACAAATTAAAAACCGGCATTAACATAGGTTTAAACGCAGAAATTCCTATTGCAGAAGATTTTTATATACAACCTGGCCTTTTGTTTGCAACCAAAGGAGCTAAAGACGATAATTACCGAAAAATAAATGTCAGATTGTCTTATCTTGAAATTCCCATCAATCTTTTGTTCAAGCCTGAGTTAGGTGATGG
>NZ_JBJMLX010000314.1:0-14835 GCF_045805085.1 Niastella sp. | reverse complement strand
CACTCAAACCGGCGCCGCCAATGTGATCTCCGCCAAAGAAATGGAAGCCAGTCCTTCTACCAACATTATGGAGCGCCTGGAAGGTAAAGTGCCTGGCGTATTGTTCGATGTTCGTAACAACCGCATCCAGGTAAGGGGTACAAATGGTCTTAATACTACCCTCGGCCTGGTTGCCCCGCTTATTGTTATTGACGGGTTTCCCGCCATTGATCAAAACCTCACCAATATACCCAGTGCATCAGTAGACAGAAACCCTGCTACCTCCAAGATCATCAACGCCACCGGTAACGCCATCCTCAGCACCCTTAACCCCAACGATATTGAAAGTATTACCTTTTTAAAAGATGCAGCAGCTGCTGCCATCTGGGGCTCCATGGCTGCCAATGGTGTTATTGTTATTGAAACCAAACGAGGTAAAAGAGGTACGCCACAGGTAAACCTGAATACAACGCTCAGCGTTTCCAACCCGGCCAATTTTAAAAACCTCAAAACCATGTCCAGCACTGAATACATCGATCTTGAAAAAGAGCTATTCAACCTGAACATGTATTACGACCCTACCACCAGCTGGAAATCCCAGGAAGTAAGCGATGTTATTAATACGATGTTCCGCGCTAAACGCGGCGAGATCACTGCCGCACAAGGCGATTCTATCCTGGATGTGCTAGGCAGCCGTAATAACCGGAGTCAGATAAAAGATCACCTGTTGCAACGCGCCGTTACGCAACAATACAACCTGAGCCTTTCGGGCGCCGGAGACAACAATACCTATTATATAGCCGGCAACTATACCCGCAACGTACCGGTATATAAAAGCAACGCCAATCAGAACTATTACATCACCTCCAATACCACCAACGACTTCTTTAAAAGACGCCTCACCGTTGGTACCAACTTAAACTACACCTATGCCCAAAGCAAGATCAATACAGCCGCCATCAATGCCCTGAGCGTTGGCCCTACGGGTTTGCGCTCTTACGAAATGCTGGCAGATGAAAATGGCGCCCCCATACAAAGAAGCATTGACTTCACCAGGAGAGTAACCGATAGTTTTACGCGCCTGGGTTATCTGCCATGGACCTATAACCCCATCGATGAATTGAAATACAACAATTTCATTGATGCCAAAAGCACTATCCGCATGCGGTTATCTGCCAAAGGGGTGCTCACCAGTTGGTTAAGCATGGAAGTATCAGGCCAGTTGCAACGCAGCACCGACCAGCAGGATAATTTGCAGAACAAGGACAGCTACCTTACCCGCCAGATCTTGAACATGGCCACTACCTATAATACCACTACCAAAAAAGTAGTGAACGGTATTCCGGTAGGCGGCATTTATAAAATGGCCAGTGTACGTGGCGAAGATTATGGTTTACGTGGTCAGTTTAATATTAACAAGTCGTTTAAAGACCACCACTTCAATGTGATCGCAGGTTCGGAGATCAGGCAAAGTAAAGTAACCGGCACGCAGCAAACGCTGTACGGATATGATGAAGACCTTGGCTCCTCAGTGGTCGTTAACCCTGGTGTAGCTTACAGTACATTAATGGGTGGTACCACTACCCTTGGCTCACAGGACAACCTTATTTACAGAAGCATCAGAAGATACCTGTCGTATTACGGCATGCTCGACTATGGATGGAAGAACAAATACTTTTTATCAGGTAGTTTACGCTACGACGATGCCAATATAGTGGGTGTAGACAGAAGGAACCGTGCGCAGCCATTATGGTCAATGGGAGGCCGCTGGAATGTCAGCAGCGAACCGTTCCTGCAAAATACCTATCCGTTGAACCGGCTGAGCCTGCGCGCCACCTATGGTGTTGGCGGCAATGCGCCTAACGGTGGTCAAAACTATACCACGGCAAACATAGGCTCAACAGATCCATACTCCCTGCTGCCTTATGTTTCTATTGGCTCACCAGCCAATCCTATGTTGGGCTGGGAAACTACCAAAACGGCCAACTTCGGTCTTGATGCCGGTTTCTTTAACGAACGCATCAACCTTACTGTAGATGTATACAAAAAGGTAACCGAAAATATCCTCTATAACCTGCCCGTTAACGCTACCTATGGTGCCAACATCTTACAGGTGAATGCCGCTTCATTAAAAGGTCACGGTGTGGAAGCAGCGCTTACCGCTGTTCCTGTAAAAACACCGAACTGGCGCTGGACCACCAACTTCAACCTTGCCTTCAACACCAATAAAGTAACCGACAACCGCTTCCCCAACAATACCGGTAGCATTGGCGGTAACCAGATGGTCTACAACAACTACCCTAACGACTATGTGTTTGCGTATGCATGGGCTGGCCTTGACAGTGTAGGGCAAACTCAGCTATACGATTCAACCGGTAAAAAACTGAACTCATTGGCAAGCAGCACCACCAAAAAACAAATGAAGTATATGGGGCGTTCCACCGCTCCTTATTTTGGCGGGTTCACCAATACCGTTCAGTATAAGAACTTCACCCTTAGCGCCCGTATCACTTTCTATATGGGTTATGTATTCAGGAAGATGGATATTACCAGTAGCTATCCCAGCAGCAGCAGTGGTGGTTTAACCGGATTGCTGAACAACAGCCAGGTACTGGCCGGCAGATGGCGCCAGGCAGGCGATGAAGCTACCGCCAAAGTACCCGGTTTGGCCAAAATAAACTTAAACAGCCTTGAATGGTATAAAAATGCCGACATCAATGTGCTCGATGCCAGCAACATCCGTTTTCAACAGTTAACCCTTGGTTATTCATTGCCACAAACCGTGATCAACAAAATAAAAGCGTTCAAATCGATCACCGCCAATGCTACGGTAAGCAACCTGGGTATTATCTGGCGCGCCAATAAAGAAGGCATCGACCCCGATTATGCTAATAACAGCAACTTTACCAACCTGCCGCCCAGTGTGAATTATACGTTCAACCTTAACTTTTCATTCTAACAACCGGGAATCAATGAAAAAATTACTATATACCATATCAGCGCTGGCAGTCTTAGCTACTACCGCCTGTCGCAAGTATGTTGAAATCTCTCCCGTAAACGTTCGGGAATTAAAATACACCAAAGATTACCAGGGACTGCTGTACAACAGCTTGGGGTTAATGGAAAAAAACTACCTGTATCCTTTATACGCCAGTGATGAAGTATGGACCGCCGACGGAACAGTATGGCAAACCAACCTGAACATCAACGCCGGCTATGCCTATTGCTGGCTGCCCAAAATATGGACCGAAACACAGGAAGACCAGGACTGGGCCAACCAGTATACGATCATCTACAACACCAATTTGGTAGTGAACGAGGTAATGAGCAGCGAAGGCGGCACCGATGCGGATAAGATAAAAGCTTATGCTGAAGCCCTGGTGCATCGCGCTCATGCTTATTATACCCTGGTGAATGTTTACGCCAAACAATACGATTCAACTACTGCCGCTACGGACCCCGGCGTGCCCGTTGTATTGCAGACCAACTTCTCTTCCAACCTTAAAAGAGTATCGGTGGCAGGCGTATATGACCAGATAGTAAGCGACCTGCAAACGGCCCTGCCTAACCTGGCCCCCACACCGGATGTGATCACCAATCCATCCCAGGCAGCCGTGTATGCCATGCTGTCGAAAGTATACCTGCACAAACGCGAGTTTACAAAAGCTGGTCTGTATGCCGACAGTGCGCTGCAACTTAAAAATACACTGGTGGACCTGAATGCATATGCCGCCGCACCTGCCACCTACCCCGGCAAAATGAACGACCCGGAGAATATTTTCTCCAAAACCGTTAACGGTTTTCTCACCACAGTACCATTAAGTAACGACCTGATGAACCTTTTCGATACTATCAACGACTTGCGGTATAAACTATTCACACTGCCAGGCGCCTCTATAGGTGGGGCTAACTTTACCAACCGCGGTTATTACAAACACCGCCTGGTAAACCAGGGCATTTATGTAGGTCCTAAAGTGCCTGAGATGATGTTGATCAAAGCAGAGTGTGAAGCCCGCGCCGGAAATACAAGTACAGCTGTAAGCATACTGAACAACCTGCGTAAAAAGCGTTTGGTAACTACAGGATACACCGATCTTACTGCCACTGACGCACAGCAGGCATTGCAACTGGTGATCACCGAAAGAAGAAAAGAACTGATGGGCACGGGCGCCCGCTGGTTCGATCAGCGCCGTTTGCAAAAAGACAATGGTTTTATCTCAACCGTTAGCCGTCCGTTCAAGGGCGTTATCTATACACTCGAACCCGGCAGCAACGAATATACATTTGCCATTTCAGACAAATACATTCTCCTGAACCCTGAAATAGAACAGAACCCCCGTTAAGGAAAAGGAAAGTATAGCCAGCCCGGCCCCCTCCCTGACCCTCCCCCGGTTGGGGGAGGGAAGGAACGGGTAGAAAATGAGTAATTGATTTTTTTAACAAACACCATTATGTTTATTACCAAGCGTAAGATGAGTTTTATTGCCATTTGCAGTTTACTGATGGCAATGAATGTACAGGCACAGCGTAAACATCAGGCAGACACAGCAATGATAAAACCGGTAGACACTACCCGTAAACCGGCTGTGGCGCCACCGCCCGCCATTAAACCTTATAAGGATGTAATTACAGCCGACATGAGATCCAGCAGGGGTTTTATCACCGTGCACCAGAAGGACGACAAGTTCTTTTTTGAAGTACCCAACAACATCCTCGGCAGGGATATCCTGATCGTAAGCCGCGTATCCAAAGCCAGCGCCGAAATGCGCAACGGCAGCAGCGGTTATGCCGGCGACCAGATCGGTGAAACCGTGTTCCGTTTTGAAAAAGGACCTAACAAGAAATTGTTCCTGCGCCGCATTTTTTACCTGGAGTATGAAAGCGACAGCACCCAGCCCATGTTTGCCGGCGTACAAAAGAACAACGTACAGGCCATTTCCGCCGCCTTCCCCGTAGCCGCTTATAAACCAGACTCATCCGCTATGGTAGTAGATGTAACGGAGTTCCTGAACAGCGATAACGACGTACTCTATTTCCAGAAAAAACAATTTAAGGACCGCGCCGGTATGGGCGCCCAGCAGAACGATCGCAGTTATATCGACTACGTTCATTCCTATGCTTCCAATGTGGAAATACATGCGGTAAAAACATATACAGCTGGCCTGAACCCTACTGCCAGCAACTATACAGTTGAGCTGAACTCCTCACTGGTATTGTTACCCGCTACTCCCATGCAGCCCCGTTTGTTTGACAAACGCGTTGGATACTTTGTAACAGGCCATCGCGATTTTGAAGCTAATGCACAGGGTGTTGAAGACAAAATATATGCAGTACGCTGGAAGCTTGAACCCAAACCCGAAGATGTAGAGAAATACAAACGCGGCGAACTGGTAGAACCAGCCAAACCCATTGTGTTTTACATTGATCCCGTAACCCCTAAAAAATGGGTGCCTTATTTGATACAAGGGGTGAACGACTGGCAGAAGGCTTTTGAAAAAGCCGGTTTTAAAAATGCCATCTATGCACGTGAAGCCCCCACCAAAGAAGAAGACAGCACCTGGAGCATCGATGACGCTACGCACAGCGCCATCATCTACCGCCCTTCAGTGATCGCCAACGCCATGGGGCCCAGCGTAGCCGACCCCCGCAGTGGCGAGATCATAGAGAGCCATATTTTCTGGTACCACAACGTAATGGCCCTGCTGAGCAGTTGGTATATGGCACAGTGCGGGGCCGTAGATCCCAACGCGCTGCACCTGCAATTGAGCGATAGCTTAATGGGAACATTGATCCGTTTTGTATCGAGCCATGAAGTAGGTCATACCCTGGGCCTCAGGCACAACTTCGGTTCCAGCTCTACCGTGCCGGTTGAGAAACTGCGTGATAAAGCCTGGGTAGAAGCACATGGCCACACCCCTTCTATTATGGACTATGCCCGTTTTAATTACGTAGCACAGCCCGAAGATCATATTTCAGAAAAAGGGTTGTTTCCCCGGATCAATGATTACGACAACTGGGCTATTCAGTGGGGTTATACCTGGCAGCCTGAATTCAAAAATGAGTTCGACGAGCAGAAAGCACTGGTTAAAGTTGTAAGCGATAGCCTGGCTAAAAACGACCGCCTGTGGTTTGGCAGCGAAACAAGCTTTACCGACGATCGTTGCCAGAACGAAGACCTGAGCGATGATGTGGTAAAAGCAGGTGAATACGGTATCAAGAACCTGAAAAGGTTAGTACCCGGTATTTTGAAATGGGCAACCGTTGCCAACGAGGATTTTGAAAAACCCTTCGACATGTACAAGACCCTGTTCAGCCAGTTTAACCTGTACCTGGGTCATGCCACTAATATTGTAGGCAGCATTGAAAAAAACGATAAAATAGGCGCGCAAAGTGGTGCTGTATACGAAGCCACCGGCTACGAAAAGCAAAAGAACGCCGTACAGTTCCTGGCACGCAATCTGTTTACAACGCCTTTGTGGTTAAAGAACAACGACATGCTGAACAAAACCAGCGTGAACTTTCAGACAGAGGTGAATCAAATGCAAAACGGGATCATCACAGCCCTTCTTTCAAGGAACAGAATGGGCCGGATGTTGTGGATGGAGCAAAACAATGAGGCCGGCAAAAAAGCCTACACCCTCAGCGAAATGCTGCAGGACCTGAACAAAGCCATCTTCACTGAAGTATATGCTGGTAAAAGCGTAGACATTTACCGCCGTGGTTTGCAAAAAACATATGTAAGCCGTTTATTGCAGCAGGTATTTACGCAGATAAACGATGGCGATATCTCTACCATGATAGTACCTTTTGGCTACAACTATGTAAACTCTGATGCGTATGCATTGTTACGCGATAATCTGAAGCAGCTGCTGACGCTGGTAAAACAGGCCAAAGCCGGCGCTGTTGACAAATATACCCGCCTGCACCTGCAAGACCTGGAGAACAGGATCACCATCAATTTCAACGCTGAAAAGAAAGGATAAACCTGTTGAACTTATTCCTATGAAAACCTGGGGGCTGGCCAAAAGGTCGGCCCTTACTTTTTGGAACTATTCAGGCTACCTTCTCATGCTTTCCCTGATCTTTTCCCGGTGTTGCTGGCCCCATACGGTTAACTCACGCAACACGTTCTTTAATGTTCTGCTATAGGCTGTTGCTTCATAAATAATGGTAACTGGCCTGGTAGGATGTACATTCCGTTTAATAAATCCGTTTAACTCCAGATCCTTTAACTCCTGCGCCAGAATTTTTGGAGAGATGCCGCTGACCTCATTTTGAATTTCATTGAACCGTTTCTGTGATTGTACAAGACATAAGATCAACGGTAATTTCCACTTTCCGCCAAGCACGTATAATGAATCGAGTACATACTTAAGCGAATTGGCGCATGCTTCTTTATCAGGGATATTATCATCAGTCATCATTGCCCAAAATTACTGACTTTCCTAAACGAAAGCGCTTTCCTTCAGGAAAGTACTATCGTTTTGATAGTTGCCCGCTCTACTTTTGTTCCCGAATAACATCTAATTAAAATTTTTATGAAACGTATCCTCCATTTAATGTCGAGCATTCAGGGAAATCAGTCGTACAGCATCAAACTGGGCAACGCCATCGTTGAAAAAGTGATCGAAAAGTATCCGGGGAGTACCGTGGAAGAATTGAACCTGGTTGAGCTGGAGATCCCACATCTCAACCCCACCCTCCTTCAGTCTATGGTTATCCCTGGCGACCAATTGACTGCTGAAGCTAAAGAGTCCCTGCGCTACTCAGACGCCGCTGTAAAACAATTGATGGCATCAGATATCATTGTTATTGGCGCGCCGCTAATTAACTACACTATTCCTACCACGCTAAAGTCCTGGATCGACCATATTACGCGTATCGGAATAACGTTTAGTTATAATCAAAATGGCCCGGTAGGTTTGGTAACCGGCAAAAAGGTGTATGTAGCCATGTCTTCTGGCGGTGTATATTCCGAAGGACCTTCTAAAGCCAATGATTTCGTAGCGCCTTATCTAAAAGCATTCCTTGGGTTTTTAGGCATGACCGATCTTACGGTTTTTCGTGCAGAAGGTGTAAAGGTCCCGGGCATCAAAGAACAAGCCCTTGAAAAAGGCATTGCAAGTATAGTTATCGATTAATTACTGAGGGTTGTTTATGGCGGAGAAATTCGCCATCCCCTTTTACCTTACGCCGGCTTCTAAAAATTTATTGCAAAAAGCTTCCCGGTAATATTCTTTGGCAGTTGAAAACAAATGTCTAATTTACATGTAATGTTATTTTTGCCATATTGAATAACTGAGAATCCCCGGTGTATGGATTACGGACTGCTTGCCGATAACGTATTGCTTAAGCTATTGAAAATAAGCGATGAACTTGCTTATAAAGAGCTTTATGTACGCTATTGGCGAAGGCTGTACCGCTCGGCCGTAAGCAAAACGAATAGTAAGGAAGTAGCTGAAGACATTGTTCAAAGTGTATTCACCGATCTTTGGGACCGCAGGGAAAGCCACCAGATAAACAGTATCACCGCCTACCTTGAAACTGCAGTAAAATACCAGATAATCAACTACATCAAGTCGGCCATTTCAAAACGCACGCAATACGCGGGTTTCGGCGAATTGCAAAAAGCCGAAGAAAATTCCGCCGATCTTCCCTTGCTGGTGCAGGAACTGAACACAGCTATTGATAAAGCGATCAGTCAGTTACCGCAAAAAACGCAGACGATCTTCCGCCTGAGCCGTTTTGAAAAACAATCCAATAAAGATATTTCCCGCATCATGGACCTCTCTGAAAAGGCCGTGGAATATCATATTACACAATCCCTTAAATCACTGCGCTTCTTCTTACGCGATTTCATTCTCGTTGACTTTATACTACTCTTGTTTATAAACAGCATTAATTGAGACCTGCCGGCCGCAAAAAAAAATCACCATTTCTTTTAGGGTAAACAAGGGTTGCTTTTACTTATATAATACAAGCGCCAAAATTGTTCTAATGGACCATAAAGCTTTCCGACAGTTACTGAAAAGGTACCTGGATAATTCCTGTACAGATGATGAAAGACAGATCATTGACCAATGGTATGAACTGTTGGACAATGAAAATGTTGACCTCAACGAACGGGAGATGGATGAAGTGGAAAGCCGTCTTTGGAACAAATTGCAATTGGCATCAAGGGAAAAAGCGACCGTACTACCCATCAAAAAACGGAGCGTCTTTTCCTGGAAATACGCCGCAGCTGCCTGTTTGCTGGGATTGGTGCTGTTCAGTGGTATGCTCTGGTTCAGGAGTAATGCGAAAGTCCCTGCACCCGGCACCCTGGTGGCGGCAAAAGTGACCGCCGGATTTCTGGAGCGGGCCAATACCGGCCATACACCTGAAGTCGTACAACTGGAAGATGGCAGCACAGTTACCATTTATCCGGGTTCTAAACTGGCCTTTCCAAAACATTTTGCCCCGGGAAAAAGAGAAGTGTATCTCGAAGGGGAAGCTTTTTTTAAAGTGAGCAAAAACCCTGGCCGGCCTTTTTTTGTATATAATAATAATATAGTTACCCAGGTGCTGGGCACCAGCTTTGATATTCGTGGAAAGAACGGACAGGTTGAAGTGGCGGTTAAAACCGGCCGGGTGGCCGTGTATGAAAATAAAGAGCAGCTCTCCCTTGATGAAGTGCAGCAGAAATCAAATGGCGTTATTATTACTCCCAACCAGAAAGTGACTTATTACCAGGAAGAACGGCATTTTATCACATCCATAGTAGACCAGCCGGTACCGGTTCCTAAAGAATCAAAAAAAGAAGAAGCGAATTTCCTGTATAATGAAACGCCCCTGTATAAGGTGCTGGCCGATCTGGAAAACACCTACGAACTGGAGATAGTATTGGAGAACGAAAAGCTCAGGAATTGCCTGTTCACCGGCGACCTCACGGGGCAAACCCTGTTCAACAAACTGGAAGGTATTTGCCTGGTCTTTAATGCGACCTATGAGATAAAAGGAACCAAGATATTATTAAAAGCCGCCAAAGAATGTCCTTAAAACTGATTGCTTATTTATAACCAAAAAAAACTGCCATATGAGTCATAATCCAACTTAGACATCTGCAAAAATAAAAGCCAGCAATATTCGCAGTATTGCCGGCCTTAGCGACCCCGCCAAAGGCGGTGGAAGGGTTTTGCCCGCTCTATACATTCACGTTCAAAACCATCACAATTTATGGAAAAAAACTTACTTATTGCTTTAACCCGGTTGGCAATGAGATTGATGATCATTTACATACTGATTGCTGTAACTGTCTTTTCATCGTATGCTGTTCCTGTGCACGGGCAGGAAACGCTGAACAGAAAAATTACCATGGCTGTTAACAATACCGAACTAAAAGCCGTATTGGAAAAAGTACAGACTGCAGTGGATGCCAAATTTGTTTTCAGCCCAACCATTATTGATGTAAAAAGAAAACTGAGTTTCTCCCTTCAGGATAAAACGCTTGCCGAGTTCCTGCAAAAGGTCATAGCACCTTTAGGCATCAAATATAAAGCCGTTGGCAACCTGATCATCCTGTTCGATGCAAGAGAAACGGAACAGGCTAATGCTGTTGTAAACACTATATCCCCAACTGAAGATAAAAAGCCGGTAAACAGGGAGATTTCAGGTGTGGTACTGGATGAGAAAAAATCACCGGTGGCAGGGGCTTCTGTATTCATTCAGGGTACTTCTATTGGCACCATTACAGATGCCAATGGAAAGTTTCACTTATCGGTTCCGGATGAAAATGTGACCCTCGAAATTTCATATGTAGGTTTCAAAACCCAAACCATTGAAGTGAGCGCGAATACAGCTTCTGTGAACATTACCATGAGTACCAGTGCAGGCGACATGAATGAAGTAATTGTAATTGGTTATGGTACCCAGAAGAAAGGCGATGTTACCAGTTCGGTGGCCTCGGTAAAAGCGGCTAATTTTGTTAAAGGTTCCGTGCGGGACGCCGGTCAGTTGATCCAGGGAAAAGTAGCCGGATTAACCGTTGTAAACCCCAGCGGCGATCCAACCGGTTCTACCCAGATCATTTTAAGAGGCCAGTCAACATTAATGGGACAAAATCAGAATCCATTGGTGTTGATCGATGGTGTGCCCGGTGATCTGCGCATGATAACACCACAGGATATTGAGTCGGTCGATGTATTGAAAGACGGTTCTGCAGCGGCTATCTACGGAACGCGCGGTACCAACGGCGTTATATTCATCACAACAAAAAGGGCCAACGGGAATAATAAAACATCGGTTGATTACGGTGCTTTCGCCAGTATTCAAACCATTGCCCGAAAACCCGATATGTCAACAGCTGCGGATATGCGCGGCCAGATCGCTGCCGGGTTGCGTAAAAACGAGTTGATAGACCAAGGGGCCAGCACTGATTGGTTGAAAGAGATAACAAGAACGCCCTTCTCACAAGACCATAACCTCACCATTCGCGGCGGTAACTCTACCACCAATTACCTCGCGAGCCTGAACTATGACAATGCACAGGGTTTATTCCTGAAATCATACAACCAGTTATTTTCAGGCAGGTTCGATATGAACCATAACATGTTCAACAACAAGCTTAAGCTGAATGTAAACGCGTTTAGCTCATCCCGCAAATTGAATGGTTTCAATACCGGCGACTACCTGCAGGCTTTACGGCAAAACCCCACGGCGCCGGTAAAGGATTCTGCCGGAAACTGGTTCCAGGAATTAAGCAAGTTTGAATACCAGAGCCCGGTATCGGATCTGATGGAAAGCAGGGGACAAACCAATGAAGGACTCTCCAGGTTCAATGGCTCCCTGGCATTTTTACCTTTTAAGGGATTGAAATTATCGGCTTTATTTTCTTACTCAAAATGGATGCAGGAATATGGCTACGCCGAAACAAAAAAACACGCTTCCACACTAAGGGATAACCGTAATGGATATGCCAGGGAAGGCGGCGCCGAATCAATTGACCGGTTGACTGAATTAACGGCGGAATATTCAAAATCATTATCGAAACACAACTTTACCTTGTTGGGGGGCTACAGTTACCAGGAAAATAATTACAATGATCGTCAGATGGAGAACTGGGATTTCCCAACAGATATATTCGACTGGCATAATATAGGGCTGGGAAGGGCCATCAGCAGTGGTGATTATGTAAATCTTATCAGAACATTCCAGTCTGAGACCAATTTGATCGGGCTGTTCGGCAGACTGACCTATAATTATGATCAGAAGTACTTATTTATGGCAAGCATCCGGCGCGAAGAGGCCAGCCAGTTATGGGGTACCAATAATAAATGGGGAACATTCCCGGCGGTATCTGCCGGCTGGCGCATCAGCCGTGAAGCGTTCATGCAAAACCAGACACTCATCAATGACCTGAAATTAAGAGCAGGTTATGGCGTTACCGGTTCCCAGCCATTTGATCTCTTCCGCGGTGTTGCCTTGCTTGGTTATAGCGGATTTGTTTTATCAAATGGTAACTGGATACAAACCCTGGTGCCCACACAAAACGCCAATCCCGACCTGAAATGGGAGGAAAAGCGTGAAACGAATATTGGTCTCGACTTCAGCCTGTTGAATAACCGGGTCAGTGGTAGCATCGACCTGTACGATCGGCAGGTACATAACCTCCTTTAACTGTTCGAAGTGCCCAGTCCGCCCAATTTATACAATCGTACCCTGGCGAACGTAGGCACCCTGGAAAATAAAGGGCTTGAAATATCATTGAATTTTGTACCTGTATCGAAGAAAGATTTTCAATGGAACACGACCGTTAATTTCTCTACCAACTCCAATAAGCTGAAAAGCCTTTCCAATGATCTGTATAAAACATCAACGGATTACGTTCGGGTAGGCGCTATTTTCCCACCCATTCAAACCTTTTCACACCTGTTAAAGGTTGGCGGATCAGTTGGTGACTTTTATGGTTATAAAGTGGTGGATATTGGTAATGATCCATCAGATGCAGCCAACTATGGCCAATGGATCTATGAAGGAAAAGATGGCAAGCCGGTGAATTATTCTTCTTTCAGTCATTCCTTTGAAGATAAAAAAGTAATTGGCAACGGTCTGCCAAAATACTATCTGTCATGGAATAACAACTTCCAGTATAAGAACTGGGACCTGGCTATTACGCAAAGAGGCGCTTTCAAATTCCAGGTGGCGAACCTGCAGCGGATGATGTTTGAAAACCCTACACAGGCGCAATACAACCTGTTAAAAAATGCGTATGATCCCGTATACGGAAAAACACAATTGAAATCACCTGTTGAATTCAACAGCTATTATATTGAAAATGGTGATTTCTGGAAGATCGATAACATAACGCTTGGTTATAGTTTTAAAAATACCGGTTTAAAATATATCAGGTCTGCCAGATTCTATATAGCTACCCTTAATACATTTATTATTACAGGTTACAAAGGCATAGACCCCGAAGTTAGTTTACGCAATGGAACTTCTACCGCCCAGTCGGGAGTTGTGCAGGTTCCCACTTCAGGTCTCGATCCCGGAATGGATTCGCCGTTCAAATATCCAACCACTCATTCCTTCAGTGTTGGACTTAATGTTACCTTCTAACCTTTAATCAATGAAGCAATGAAAAAGACGAATCAATATATAATGGCTGGCATCATAGCAGGAGTTATGGGTGCGATGTTGTTAGCCGGCTGCACAAAATTAAAAGACACTAACTATAACCAGATCGTTTCAGGTGATTTTATTCCTACCAGCTCTGACCTGCCGGCACTGGCAGGCGCAGCCTATGTTGACTGGCGGGGCTTGCTTTTGCAATGGAATACGGTTTACCGCGCCCAGGAAGTTTCGGGCGATGAGATGCTCACTCCTGCAAGGCCAAACGGATGGGTGGATGGCGGGGTGTACCGGCGGATCCATGAACACAGATGGACAACCGATGACGATTTGGTGATCAATATCTGGACAAGGGCCTACCAGGGCGTTACCAATTGTAACCGCATCATTTACCAGGTGCAATCGGGCGCCATTCCCGTTGCCGCTAAAGACACGGGTTCATTGGTGGCAGAAATGACATTGTTGCGTGCCTCCTACTATTGGATCTTGTGCGATCTCTACGGCAATGTTCCTATCGTTGATCACTTCGATGTGCCTGCCGGTTATTTACCTAAACAGAATACGAGAAAGGAAGTGTATGATTTTATTGTAAATGATCTCATCACCAATATTCCGCGCGTGACCAGCGATGTAAGCACCATGACCTATGGCAAATTCAATAAATGGGCCGGGCTTGTCCTGCTGGCGAAAATGTATCTGAATGCTGAAGTGTATACGGGTACACCACAATGGGACAAATGCAAAGCTGTTTGCGATACCATCATCAATTTTTCAACAAGTTCCGGAAAGATCGGCCTGGAGGCTTCTCAAAAGAGTGTATTTGTCACAAACAATGAAAATTCGAAAGAGATCATATTTGCCCTGCCTTTCGATTCAAAATATGTGAACGAATGGAATTCGTTTGATGTGCATATGCAAACGCTGGAGCCGGAAAATCAAAAAACATACAACCTGCAATCTTCGCCCTGGGGTGGCGTATGTGCGGTACCGCAATTTATAAACACCTTTGACCCCGAAGACAGCCGCCTGCTCGATAACTACATCAGGGGACAGCAGTATACGGCTACGGGCGATAGCATCTTTGGCACTATGGGCGCTTTTGTAGGAAAGCCGCTGGCTTATCGCAATGTTTTGCCAGGGGTTGACCAATCGGAAGAAGTAGATGGGTTCAGGCTGGGGAAATTTGAAATAGCGATGAAGGCTACCAACCGCCTCAGTAATGACTGGCCGCTTTTCAGGTATGCCGAT
>NZ_JBJMLX010000313.1:0-12557 GCF_045805085.1 Niastella sp. | reverse complement strand
CTGGATCCTTTCTACTGCAAAATAATCTCTTTTGTAATCCTGGTAAGAAAAGGAGGCATTGAGATTCCAGTTATTTGAAAGCTGGTGTTTTATGGTAAGTGTAGTAGTGGTTTGTTTCGTTTTATTGTATTGCCAGGGCGTACCAAAAAAACTGGAACGCTTTACATTTGGAATGTTCTTACCACCGAGCGTACCAATACCAAAATCGGGGGTGAAATTATCATTCAGGTAATCGCCTTCTGCCACTACCTGGGTACGTTTGCCCAGTTTGAACAGCAATGAAGGATTTACATAATACCGTTCGGAACTCACCTGGTCGCGGAAACTGTTTGCCTTTACATACGTACCATTAACGCGATAAGCAATGGATTTGGAAATGGGTCCGTAAATATCGAAAGCCGGTTTGTACAGATCATAGCTGCCGATACCCATCGATACTTCGCCGCCAAAGTTAAATTTAGGCTGTTTGGTAACCATATTCACCACACCACCGGGCGCTACCTGTCCGTACAGAATGGCGGCGCTTCCTTTCAACACCTCTACTTTTTCGAGGGAACTCATTTCGGGCACCACGCCTGAATTGATCCGAAAGCCGTTCTTAAACAGATTGGTACTTCCCAAACTATAGCCGCGGGCGCCAAAGCTTTCCTGCACATTGCCACGGGTAGTGGTCAGGTATACGCCGTTCACGTTCCTGATTACATCGCTCAGCTTTAATGCCTGCTGTTCGCGAATAACACCCTGGCCAATAACACTCAATGCCTGGGGTACATCCATGGGGTCCAGGGCAATTTTGCCCACACTTACCGGCTTATCGTTTAAAGTTTTGTGCTGAATTACAACAATCTCCTCCAGTTCTTTATGATTTTCGGCCAGGGTAAAGTTCGCCACCGTTGTTTCTTTGGCTTTTATTACAATGGCTTCTTCTTTTGTTTGCATCCCGGTCATGGTAACCTTCAGCATGTATTGACCGGGTTTGATATTTTTCAGGGTATAATTCCCGCTTTCATCGGTAAAGGTGGTGCGGTTGGCATCTTTCAGGGTCACTGTAACATAAGCCGCGGGTTGGTTATCAGTGGTTTGAATGGTACCTCTTACAATACCCATTCCTTTATCTTCCGGTGTTTCGGTTGCATTGGCTGCGTTTACGGCCAGGTTTATAGTTTGTGCAGTTGTTTGGTCTACAACAAAAAAAGCCAAGAGCACAAGGATATAAAATCTGTTCACTGTAGAGAAATTTTTTGCAAAAGAAAGAAAGATCAGCCACCTGCCTGTGCCGGATGCGGAAAACAGGTTACGCGATCGGGAAAAACTGGCTACAGGTTACCAATTTCAGGTTGCAGGAAGGTACAAAGTTCACGTTCTCATAGACTTAGTTTTTCGGGGCCCTGTAACGTGTAACCCGGAACCTGGAACAACTTCACATCTGCCATTTTTTCATAACTGGGGCGAATTACCTATTTTTGTTACAACTTAATGGATCAGTATGCAGGAGAACATCATCGACCTACAGCACGTAAATATCTATCAGGGAAATAACCTGGTTTTACAGGATGTAAACTTCCGGGTTCAAAAAGGTGAATTCGTGTACCTGGTTGGTAAAACCGGTACCGGCAAATCGAGCCTGTTAAAAACCATGTATGGCGACCTTCGCCTTAAAGAGGGGGATGGAACCGTGGTGGGTTTTAACCTGCGGGATATGGACTGGAAAAAAGTACCGTTCCTGCGCCGTAACCTGGGGGTGGTTTTCCAGGATTTTCAATTGCTCACCGATCGTAATGTAAACGATAACCTGCGTTTTGTGCTTCGGGCCACCGGCTGGAAGGACGAAAAGCTGATGGATGAAAAGATCCTTGATGTACTGGACAAAGTTGGCCTGAAGGCCAAAGGGTTTAAAATGCCGTTTGAGTTAAGCGGTGGCGAACAACAACGTATTGACATTGCGCGCGCCCTGCTCAATTCGCCCAAACTCATCCTGGCTGATGAGCCCACCGGCAACCTCGATCCCGAAACTTCCGATGAGATCATGCAGTTACTGTTCCATATCTCCCGCGATTATGGGACCGCTATTGTAATGGCTACCCACGATTATATCGTCATCAATAAATACCCAGCCCGTACGGTTCGTACCGAAAGAGGCCGGGTTATAGACAACGCTAAAATATCCATTGAATAAGACGCTGGGCATTGCGCTTGTTATCGAATGTGGAAAGCAGTAATGATTTCCGCAGGCGGATCTCTTCTTCTGCAAACGGCTGCCGGTTCAGTTGTACGATCTGGCTTTTAAACGCCGTGGCATTCGTTCCGATATGACAGGCCGATTCCAGTCCTGTGCTTTGTACCGTGGCTTCATTCACCAGGCAATGGCGGCCATTGAACAACGCGTTCAACAGTTTCAGTTTTACCCCGGTTACATTAAAGGAAGGAATGATGTTTATCTGCGCCTTTCCGATCATATCCTGCATTTCCTGTTCTGATGGATCGGCTACCACGCAGATATTTCCATATTTATTGGCAATGCGTTGGAGTCGGGGAGAGGGAGCTTTTCCGGCCACCACCAATGGGATCCGCAGGTCGTTAAACACTTTCTTTATTAACCAGATGGCCGCTTCTTCATTTTCATTCACCGACAGGTTTCCATGATACAAACAAAAACAACCCACGCCTTCGGGGGCAGAGATCTGTGAAAAGGGCAGGAACACGGGCAGCGTAGCAACCTGCTTTGCGCCAAACTCCTTTCGGTAGGTATTGGTATCCTGGTCATTTACGGCCAGGATCAACCCCTTGTTGGCAATGGTTCCTTCGTAGCGTTTCAACAGCCTGCTCTCGTTCAGGTAATACATTTTATGAAACAGGGAACGGCTGTTACGGAATAACTGTTTGTAGTATTTGTACTCTACGTTATGCAGTCGAATGATCATTTTGCGATTGTTGAACCGCTCATCGTGTAAGAGGAACGTACAGTGTACGCCTTCCAGTAAGATAGGATGGCTGTCCTTCAGCAACCGTTCTTCCAGCGTGGCATTGGTGCGCGAAGCCACTATATAAGGTAATTTATGCGAGAAGCCTTTATGTCCGCACTGGCGTGGGTAGTAAAGCACTTCGACACAATATTGCTCCAATTCGGCTTGTTGTGGCCGTTTGTGTTCAAAACAATGTAAATGGATTCGGATCCCCTGCTGATGCAGTGCTACCAGTTTGTAGAATAAATCAAAATAGCCGCCATGATCAACCGGGTAGGGTACGTCGAAAGAAATAATATGTAAGTGTTTTTCCACTGGCTAGAAAATGTTTTTATAGAACGCTAATAACTTTTTTTCTTCCTGTTGCCAGTTGATGGCTTCGCGTGCCTGTTTACAGTTTTGTTGCAATTGATTGTATAAATTTTTGTTATTCAATAGTTCATTCAACCGCTCAGCCAGTGTTTCCGACCGCAGGTCATCTATTAGAACAGCAATATTGTACTTATTGTTTATTTCTTTATAAGCCGGGTAATTCACACACAATTGTGGAATACCGGCATGCATATAGTCAAAGAACCGGTTGCCGAGGGAATGGTAGTTATTCATGCCATTGTTCTCAAATAAAGTAACCCCCACCCAGGCTTTCAATGTATATTTCTGCAGTACTGCAGGCAGTACTTTTCCTTTAAAAACCACTTTGCCTGCTAATCCATTTTCTTTTACGAGTTTATTGGCCTGTGACATAAAATTACCATCACCACAAATTACCAGCCGGGCGTTCACCCATTTCATGGCCGGGATCAGGGTTTCGAAACTACGGCCTTCATTTACCGCGCCCTGGTATAAAATGTATTTCTCCGGTTTATCGGGTATAGTAATGGGATGGAGCACGGGCACATTGCGTACCACTTCGTAGTTTACCTGGTATAAGCGATGAAATTCCCGGGCAATGGCATCGTTTACCGTATACCCATGTTTAAATTTGGGCACGGTAAAGCGTTCCACCCATTTCCATATTTTATATACCATGGGCCGGGTAACCACTTCTTTCATTTCACAAAACAGCTCATGGGCATCGTACACCCGGGGAATGCTTTTTAGCCTGGAGATAAAATAAAAGGGGAGAATGGTATCGAGATCGATGGCGCAAACCCCATCGGTTTTTATAAATAATAAGCAGAAAAATAACCGCAGATTGTATTCGAGGTAGCTTAATTTGCCGGTGCGAAAAAAGCAGGACAGTCTTTTTTGCTGAAAGGGGCGGGGAACCAGGGCAGGGGAGCCCGTCCATCGCCGGCCTATAAGGGTTACGGCATAACCGGCTTCGGCCAGGGATGTACAGATCCGTATCATCCGCTGATCATAGTTCAGATCGTTGGTAACAGCAAAAACAAGGCGTTTCATGTAGCCGGGTCAGGGTTTTTAGTTATAATTACCTGCGAATGAAGATATAACATTCAGTTTCAGGTTACAAGTTACAGATTGCAGGGGTTTCCCGGCGGGCTGAATTTGACGGCCCTGAAACTTGAAACCTGGAACCTGAAACGCCAAAAATAGTTCTTTTGCCAAAAAAAATTTCCCCATACTATCCACTCAATTAGAATTTATTATATACCTTTGCCGGCAAATTAAGAAGATAATTTCTGGATGTTTTTAAAAAAATTGAGATGCCTTATTTAACAAACGAGAAAGTTTCTAGCATTTTTGCACAATACGGTGGCAATGCAAAAAACACAGGTTCTACTGAGGGACAAATTGCACTGTTGACAGAACGTATCAACAGCATTTCTTTACACCTTCAACAAAATAAGAAGGATTTCTCTACTCACCGCGGCTTAATGCAACTGGTGGGTCAGCGTAAACGCCTGCTTACTTACCTGAGCAAACAAAACCTGCAAGGTTACCGCTCTTTAATTGAAAAACTTGGTATCAGAAAATAAGTGTATATTATAATAACAAACTATTCCCAACTGTTTTTTCGGTTGGGAATAGTTGTTTTTATTATATTTTTTCAAGACCATGTTGCTTAAATAACCGGTTGCCGATTACCTCCGCTCTTATTCCCACCTTGTTGCAGGATGTGATAGCGACCATTAAACTACATTTTACACTATGCTCTCTCAACCAATTAGCGTAACTTTTGATATAGGGGGCGGACGCGAGGTTTCTATTGAAACCGGCCGCCTGGCCCGTCAGGCCGACGGCGCCGTTACTGTTCGCCAGGGCAATTGTATCATATTGGCTACTGTTGTTGCCAATAAAGAGCCCAAAGAAGGACAAAGCTTCTTTCCACTGGTAGTGGATTACAATGAAAAATTTGCTTCAGCCGGACGTATTCCCGGTTCATTCTTCAAACGCGAAGGCAGACTGAGCGATTACGAAGTGCTCATTAGCCGGTTAATAGACCGCGCCTTACGTCCACTTTTTCCTGAAGATTATTTATGTGATGTTCAGGTACTTATAACGCTTGTTTCAAGCGATAAAGAAGTAATGCCCGATGCATTAGCCTGTTTGGCCGCTTCTGCAGCCCTGGCTGTTTCGGATATTCCTATTAAAGAAATTATTTCTGAAGTGCGGATCGCCCGCATAGAAGGACAATATATTGTAAACCCTACCCGTACTGAACTGGCTAAAGCCGATATGGATTTCATCATTGGGGCCACCGAAAAAAACCTGATGATGGTGGAAGGTGAAGGCAATGAATGTGCGGAGGAAGACCTGGTAAAAGCCCTGGAAATTGCCCACGAAGCCATTCGCCAGCAAATTAAAGCACAGCATGAACTGCGTGCCAAAGTGGGTGTAGCCAGTAAAAGGGATTATACCAAACCTGAGCAAAACCCCGAGCTGCAACAAAAAGTGGCCGATTTTGCAAAGGATAAGATCTATCAGATCTCCCGCTCTGCTTCTGCCAAACATGCCAGAAGTGAAGCTATCGATACTTTGAAAGATGAATTGATCGCCAGCCTGGGTGAAGATGCTGATGATGCCGTGAAGAAACTGGCTAAAAAATATTACGACGACCTGCAATGGGAAGTGGTGCGTAACATGATCCTTGACGATCGCATTCGCCTCGATGGCCGCCAGCTCGACCAGGTCCGTCCGTTGAACATGGAGATCGACATCCTGCCTTCTCCACACGGTTCAGCCCTGTTTACACGTGGTGAAACACAATCACTTACAACCGTTACTTTAGGTACTCCTTTAGACGAGTTGCTGGTTGAAAGCGCCGCTGTATCTGATTATACAAAATTCATTTTACACTATAACTTTCCGCCATTCTCAACCGGTGAAGTGAAAATGATGCGCGCCCCCGGCCGCCGCGAAGTTGGTCACGGTAACCTGGCCATGCGTTCGCTGAAAAAAATGATGCCAGGCAATGAGTATCCTTACACGGTTCGTATCGTGAGCGATATTCTTGAATCGAATGGTTCTTCTTCTATGGCTACTGTATGCGCCGGTTCACTGGCGTTAATGGATGCAGGTGTACCCTTTCCTAAACACGTAAGTGGTGTGGCCATGGGTTTAATCACCCGCGGAACCGATGGTAAATATGCCATCCTTACCGACATCCTCGGCGATGAAGATCACCTGGGTGATATGGACTTTAAAGTAACCGGTACCCGCGATGGTATTTGCGGTGTACAAATGGATATCAAGATCGACGGTTTGGCCATGAGCACCATGCGCGAAGCGCTGGAGCAGGCCCGCAAAGGCCGCCTGCACATTCTGGATGCGATGTATGAGTGTACTGCCGAAGCCCGTACTGAGGTGAAACCACATGCACCGAGAATGGAAAAACTGTTCATCGACAAAGAATTCATTGGTGCGGTGATCGGGCCCCAGGGTAAGATCATTCAGGAAATTCAACGCGAAACCGGCGCTACCATCAACATTGAAGAAGTTGGCAACTACGGTGAAGTAAGCATATTCAGCCCTGCTAAAGAAGGCCTGGAAAAAGCTGTTTCCTGGATCAAAGGGATCGTTGCTGTGCCTGAAATAGGCTCCGTATACGAAGCCACCGTAAAAGGCATTAAAGAATTCGGCGCCTTTGTTGAATTCCTGCCTGGCAAACAAGGTTTGCTGCACATCAGTGAGATCAGCTGGAAGCGTTTGGAAACCATGGAAGGTGTGTTGAAAGAAGGCGATGTGGTGAAAGTAAAACTGATCGGTGTTGACAGCAAAACCGGTAAGTTTAAACTGAGCCGCAAGATCCTGATGCCGAAACCTGAAGGAAAAAGACCAGAAAATCCAGCTTAGTTTTTAATTAAGTCTTAAGAATAAAAGAAGGCCTGTAGTGAAAATTGCAGGCCTTCTTTTTTTAGTTGACAAGTTAACCAGTTGACGAGTTAACTGGTTAACTTGTTAACTCGTCAACTGGTCAACTTTTCACATTTATCATGCAGAATTATATTCATATCAAATTCCAACCTGTATCAAAAGAACAGCAGGAGATACTGGTAGCGCAACTGAACGAATTGGGTTATGAAGGGTTTGAAGAAGGGCTAAATTATATCTCCGGGTATATTCCTGAAGACCAGTACAATGAAACCGACACTGCTAATTTGATCACAGGCACTGAAACCACCATCACCAAAGAAGTGATTGCCCCGCGCAACTGGAATGCAGAATGGGAGCAGAATTTTCAACCGGTTATTATTGCTGACTTCTGCGGGATCCGGGCGCATTTTCATGAACCCTTACAAGGTGTACAGCATGAAATAATCATCACGCCTAAAATGAGTTTTGGCACCGGTCACCATGCCACCACGCATTTGATGATACAAAGTATGCAGCAGCTATCCTTTGACGGTAAAAATGTACTTGATTTTGGAACCGGAACCGGGGTGCTGGCCATACTCGCAGAAAGACTGGGCGCCGCTTCTATAACCGCTATCGACAACGATGAATGGAGCATAAACAATGCAGCAGAAAATATTGCATTGAATCACTGTTCAAACATTACGCTTTCCCAGGCAGATTCTTTACAAATGTCAACAGAATTCGACATTATCTTAGCCAATATCAATAAGCATGTACTTATTGCAAATATGGCTGAAATTAAACAACATTTAATATTGGACGGCGTTGTAATTATGAGCGGGCTTTTAGCGGGAGACAGACCCGATATTGAGAAGTGCGCATTAAACAATGGATTATCAGTTGTTGATTGTAAAATGAGAGGGGATTGGATGTGTTTGCTGTTTAAAAAATAATAACCCCAAGAACCCAATAGTTATCAATTAATTAACTTTTTTTCCATATTTTCGTCATCTAACTTCAACCAACTATACAATGAAAGAGGTTTTACTCATTGTACTAGCATATTTGATCGGCTCTATTCCAACAGCGGTTTGGGTTAGTAAAGCGTTTTTTGGAATCGATATCCGTGAATACGGCAGTGGAAATGCCGGTGCTACCAATACTTTCCGTGTTTTAGGCTCCAGATGGGGCACTTTTGTCATGATCATTGACATGCTTAAAGGCGTGGCCGCCACCAGTTTGTATATTTTACTTCCTCATTATATGGGTGCAGCAAGTGAGCTCGATCGCACCAACTTCATGGTTGGACTGGGTTTAGCTGCTGTGCTGGGTCATATTTTCCCTATCTGGGCCGATTTCAGAGGCGGAAAGGGAGTTGCCACCTTATTTGGGATGATCCTGGCCATTCAACCGATAGTAGCCGTTTTATGTGTAGGGATCTTCCTGCTTGTACTGTATCTCACCCGTTTCGTTTCACTCAGTTCTATTTTAGCCAGCGTGGCTTTCGCAGTTTTCATCCTGGTTATCTTTAATGAAAAAGAGCTTTTATACCGGGGGTTTGCCATAGCTGTGGCGCTGCTGGTATTGCTTACCCACCAGAAAAATATCACCCGGCTGTTACGCGGCAGCGAAAGCAAAGTTCCCATCTTAAAATACCGCGACCGTCGCAAAGAACGACGGAGAAGACAATAGTTCCAGGTTTAAAGTTTAAAGTTCAGCGTTTGTTGGCTGTGAATTGGCATTTCCGATACAGATTGCCGACTCTGGCTGTTTTTCTCTGCCTTCTGCCCTCTGCCTCGTCCGCCGTCCGCGTGCCGCTGATCCGCCAGCTGGCGGAGGAGGAGCAAGCCTTGGGGTAGGTGCACCTTATTGTGGTAATATATTCCCACCCGAACAACAATCCACAACTGTCTATTACTTAATTTGATGGTGATGGCGCCATTTTATAAGTTTGTTGCTTAGGTTGGTATAAGGATTGTTTAAATAAATTGAAGTAAACACCCATAGAAATGAAACAAGTCATGCACAAAGCTATTCTGGCTGCTGTATTAGCAACAGGCATTGCTTCCTGCTCCCAGAACGCTGTTACAGGCCGTAGTCAGTTAGCCCTTTACAACGAAGCCGATATTCAGTCAATGGCTGCACAGCAGTACACCCAGTTCCTGAGCGAAAATAAGGTGGTAAGCACCAGCACCAATAAAGACGCTGAAATGGTGCGCAGGGTAGGCACCCGACTCACCAATGCCATTAACAAATATTACACGGAGAAAGGCCTTTCAAAAGAACTGGAAGGCTATAAATGGGAATACAACCTCGTCAACTCCAAAGAAGTGAATGCCTGGTGTATGCCCGGGGGTAAAATTGTAGTGTATACCGGTTTATTGCCCATCAGTCAGAATGAAGCAGCCCTGGCGGTTGTATTGGGCCATGAAATTACGCACGCCCTGGCCCACCATGGTAATGAACGGATGAGCCAACAGGCTATACAACAAATGGGCGGTGCTGCTTTGCAAACCGCCATTGCCAACAAGAGCGCTGTAGCACAAAATATCATGATGAGCGCTTACGGTATTGGTTCCAATGTGGGCGCCCTGTTGCCCTTTAGCCGCAAACAGGAGCTGGAAGCCGACCATTTCGGTTTGATCTTTGCGGCCATGGCAGGCTACAATCCGCAGGAAGCAGTTCCTTTATGGGAAAGAATGAAGGCCGCTTCCGGTGGTTCAGCGCCTCCTGAAATTTTAAGCACCCACCCGGCCGATGATACCCGGATTGAAAAGTTGAAGGAATTGATGCCTGAGGCCTTGCAGTATTACAAACCAGTGAAGTAGTATATTATACCAATGATATTTATAAGAGGCTGTCGATTAAAGACAGCCTTTTGTTTTTTACGATAGTTGACCAGTTGACCGGTTGACGAGTTAACCAAGAAAGGCAGATTGATAGTGTTGATGATTGACAGAATGTGTATAACCAATGCTGGCATTAACGTTTTTTATGATCTCTACCGCAAATCTGGCACATAGCTTGTCTTTGTACCTCGTGTAAAAAAGCAACAGCATCTCCCTAATTAAAGCTGTTATACTGTAGCGTGGTTAAGGCCATAATCCACTCACCATTTCCGGTTGTTCCCCACACCGGTTGTAAAGTATAACAATACCGTGTTAAGGTCCATTATCCATTTTGTAGAAAGAAAGTTATTTAATTCTAATCATGAAACTTATTCTTGGTTGATGCCTTTCCGTGAAACGGCAAACGGCAAACGTGAAAAAATCCAACCTCGCTATTAGTCGAGAAAACCAAATCCAGGACTTCCTTTCACGTTTCACGTTTTACGTTTCACGATTAAACCCGTTATTTATGACAAAGCGGAAATTACTCTTACTAATCACCGTTGGAATACTGCAGCAGTTACATGCGCATTCGCAACAGCCTATATTGGGTTTGGAATCTTATTTTGAAGAAGCTTACTGGCGATATCCGAATATTCCGCATGGATTGCTGGAAGCAACGGCTTATTCGGCTTCCCGCCTTACGAATTTGCAACCTGCCTTACATGATGCCGACAATTGCACCGGCATGCCGCAACGGTATGGTTTGTTTGCATTGATAGAGAATGGTAAAGGCTATTTTAAAAATACCCTCAAAACGGTTTGCAGCAACAGCGGCATTACGCCCGATCAATACAAGAATGATGTTCGGTTACAGGTACTGTCTGTGGCCAAATTCCTGAGTCGTGAAGCAAGTTTTAAAAGCCTGGATGTACGCATCAGTATCGAAGGCTTTGCTGTGATCTTAAATGAGCTGGCTGAAATTCCCAATGACAGTTCTGCTATCAATAATTACGCGTTGGCCCTGTTTAAATATGATATATATGATCAGCTGCAAAAGGGTATTAATACCCCTTCGCTGAAAAGAGCGCCGGTAAAAGTGCAACTGGAGCAAATATTTCCGGCGCCTTTATTACAAAAATTACAATCACCTGCTGTTGACATCACCATTGAAAAAGACAGCCTGGTGATACAAACGGCTGCCGCCGGTAATACGTCCCTATTCGCCGCTAACAAACAGCCCGCTGTTGCAGTCACTAATGAACAAACAGAAGCTGATTATCCATCGGCTGTTTATGTAATGGCGAATACCAATAATTATCAAAGCGGTCGCAATGGAACAAAGGTTACGCATGTAACCATTCATACGGCGCAAGGAAGTTATGCCGCCACTATTTCCTGGTTTAAAAATCCCGGCGCCCATATGAGCTCCCATTATATCATTCGTGCTTCTGACGGACAGGTAACGCAAATGGTAAAGGAAAACGATATGGCTCTGCATGTACAAAGCGCCAACGCGTATTCAATAGGCATTGAACACGAAGGCTATATTGAGTATGGCGATAAATGGTATACCGATAAAATGTATAAGGCTTCGGCTGCGCTGGTACGTAACATCTGCACCCGGTATGCTATTGATACAACAGCCTGCTACAGCGGACTGGCCACTACCAATTCCAATGCACAATCTGGCGCCATACATATAAAAGGACACCAGCATTTCAGTGGTAATGCCCAAACCGACCCGGGCAAATACTGGAACTGGACCAGGTATGCCGAGCTGATCGTGGAGAAAGAAACTGCCGGTAACGAAAAGGAAATACCATTTGCCACCATCGCCAATGGCGTGTACCGCATTACCAACGTAAACAGCAAAAAAGTAATGAACACCCGTGACTGTTCGGGCAAATCATTAGCGCATGTAACCCAAACAACCTGGGATGGAAAGGACTGTCAACGCTGGCGTTTTGACTATGCAGGCGATGGCTGGTACAAGATCACCAACCTGGTAAGCGGCCGTGCACTGGAAATACCTGGCGGCACAAAAGAAAATGTTCAGCTGCTTTTAAAAGATGCGAAAGAGAACGACAACCAACTATGGCGGTTACTCGAATCCGGCAGCAAAGGAGCAATGCGGCTGGTAAACAAGGCCAGTAACAAAGTGCTGGATGTATTTGCCGGTTCTGCCAATAATGGGGCGTCGGTACTGCAAACAGCCTGGAAGGGTAAAACCCGCCAGCAGTGGCTTCTTACGGCCATAAATGAGTCAGCCGAGGGGGAAGACAATCACTTTAAACAAGTGAATCTGGATTCAACAGCAACGGTGCTATTCCGGCTAAGCAATGAAAATATCGATATGATTATTTCTTCTGTGATTTTGATTTGCCTTTTGGCAGAAGGCAGAAATTTCAGCTTTGAGATTTCCGATTTCTGGCGATCTGCTTTCAGCGTTTATCAACGCTTTTACATTGACTTGTCAAACAGACACATATATTCAAAAAGATAT